>JAURVS010000458.1 GCA_030655355.1 Sphingopyxis sp. | reverse complement strand
CGGCGGCAGCTCTGCCCCGATCAAAACCTGGTCGCGCCGGTCCACCATCCTGCCGCAGTTCGTGGGGCTGACCTTCAACGTCTACAACGGCCGCAAGTTCGTGCCGGTGTCGGTCAATGAAGACATGGTCGGCATGAAGCTGGGTGAATTTGCGCCAACGCGCTTCTTCCCCGGTCACGCTGCCGACAAGAAGGGCAAACGCTAATGGGCAAGGAAAAGTCCCCCCGCCGCGTTGCGGATAACGAGGCGCTCTCGGTCGGCACGCAGATTCGCGGTTCGGCGCAGAAGCTCAACCTCGTTGCCGCGCTGATCCGCGGCCGCAAGGTCGAAGACGCGATGAACATCCTCACCTTCTCGAAGAAGGCGATGGCTGTCGACGTGCGCAAGGTTCTCGCCAGCGCGGTCGCCAATGCGGAAAACAACCACAACCTCGATGTTGATGCCCTGGTCATCCAGGAAGCCAGCGTCGGCAAGTCGATTTCGATGAAGCGCTGGCACGCACGTGGCCGCGGCAAGTCGACCCGGATCGTCAAGCCGTTCAGCCGCATCCGTATCGTCGTCCGCGAACAGGAAGAAGAGGCGTAAGATGGGCCAGAAGAGCAATCCGATCGGCCTGCGCCTGCAGGTCAACCGCACCTGGGACAGCCGCTGGTTCGCCGAAGGCCAGGACTATGGCCGCATGCTGGTCGAGGATCTGAAGATCCGCCAATATGTGTTCAAGACCCTGCCGCAGGCAGCGATCTCAAAGGTCGTGATCGAACGTCCGGCCAAGCTGTGCCGCGTATCGATCTATGCCGCCCGTCCGGGCGTCATCATCGGCAAAAAGGGCGCGGACATCGAAAAGCTGCGCAAGAAGCTGGGTGAATTGACGAACAGCGACGTGTCGCTGAACATCGTCGAAATCCGCAAGCCCGAAGTTGACGCCAAGCTCGTCGGCCAGGGCATTGCTGACCAGCTCGAACGCCGCGTCGCGTTCCGTCGCGCCATGAAGCGTGCGGTTCAGTCGGCGATGCGTCTGGGCGCCGAAGGCATCCGCATCAACTGCGCCGGTCGTCTGGGCGGCGCGGAAATCGCACGTACCGAATGGTATCGCGAAGGCCGGGTGCCGCTGCACACGCTGCGCGCCAACGTCGACTACGCTGAATCGACTGCACACACTGCTTATGGCGTGTGCGGGATCAAGGTGTGGATCTTCAAGGGCGAGATTCTCGGCCACGACCCGATGGCAACCGACCGTCTGATGCTCGATGCACAGACGACGGGTGTCCGTCCGGCTCGTGAAGATCGCCGCTAAGGACTGCTGACATGCTGCAACCGAAAAAAACCAAGTTCCGCAAGGCCTTCAAGGGCCGCATCCATGGCAATGCCAAGGGCGGCACCAGCCTGAACTTCGGCTCCTACGGGCTGAAGGCAATGGAACCCGAGCGCATCACCGCGCGCCAGATCGAAGCGGCTCGCCGTGCGATCAGCCGTGCGATCAAGCGTCAGGGCCGTTTGTGGATTCGCATCTTCCCCGACCTTCCTGTGTCGTCGAAGCCTGCCGAAGTCCGCATGGGTAAGGGCAAGGGCGCGCCTGAATATTGGGCCGCTCGCGTCAAGCCGGGCCGTATCCTGTTCGAACTCGACGGCGTTCCGGGTCCCGTGGCCGCGCTGGCATTCGAACGCGCAGCGATGAAGCTGCCGATCAAGACGAAGGTCGTTGCCCGTCTCGGCGACACCTCGCATCTGGAGGGTTAAGGGCCATGTCCAAGACCGAAGATTTCAAAGCCAAGACCGACGATCAGCTGTCGGAACAGCTTGGTGAACTGAAGCGCGAGGCGTTCAACCTCCGTTTCCAGGCGGCCACCGGCCAGCTTGAAAAAGCGTCACGCGTCAAGGAAGTGCGCCGTTCGATCGCGCGCATCAAGACGCAGCAGACCGAGCGCACGCGCTCGGCCGCGAAGTAAGGAGACTATCGATGCCGAAGCGCATTCTGACCGGTACGGTGGTGTCCGACAAGGGCGACAAGACCGTTGTGGTGAAAGTCG
>JAURVS010000450.1 GCA_030655355.1 Sphingopyxis sp. | reverse complement strand
GGCGATCTCGCCGATTGCGAAACGATGTTTGCGGCGAAGTCGTTGGTGAATGCGCTTGGCGGCAATCTGCTCGAAGGTCGTCAGACCGGGCTCGACTATGATGTCACCAGCCTGTCGGCGGTCAATTTCAACACTGGCATTGCCGAGGCGGAAAATGCCGACGTCATCCTGCTTGTCGGCACGAACCTTCGCTGGGAAGCGCCGCTGATCAACACGCGCATCCGCAAGGCCGTGTGGAAGAAGGGCGCGAAGGTTTTCGCGATCGGCCCCGAAATCGACCTTACCTACAAGGCGCAGTGGCTCGGCGACGATGCCTCGATCGTGGCGAAGCTGCCCGCAGCGGTGCTCGATGCGCTCAAAGGCGCCGAACGGCCGATGCTGATCTTTGGCGGCGGCGCGCTATCGGTTGCCGGTGTGCACGGCGCGGGCCTCGCGCTCGCCAAGTCGGTGAATGCGGTCAAGGACGGCTGGAACGGCTATAATGTCGTGCATTTCTCGGCCGCGCGCATGGGCTCGTTGATGCTGGGCTATGGTTTGCCGGGCGGCATCAAAGACGTCATCGCGGCCAAGCCGAAGCTCGCATTCTTCCTTGGCGCCGACGAAGTCGATTTCGCGGCGCTGCCCGAAACCTTCAAAGTCTATGTCGGCCATCATGGTGACAAGGGCGCGCATGCCGCCGATGTCATCTTGCCCGCCGCGGCGTGGACCGAAAAGGACTTTACCACGGTCAACACTGAAGGCCGCGTTCAGCGCAGCGAAAAGGCGGTGTTCGCACCGGGCGACGCGCGCGAAGACTGGAGCATTTTCCGGGCCCTCGCCGATGCGCTTGGCGTGTCGGTCGGCTTCGACAGCTTTGCCGAGTGCCGCGCGGCGATGATCGCGGCGGTGCCCGCGCTCGGCGTCGAAGGGCTTGCCGATTACGGCTGGTCGGTGCCGAAGCTGGCTGCAAAGCCCGAAGCGCGCGCGATCCCTTCGCCGATCAAGGATTTCTACCTCACCAACGCCATCTGCCGCGCGTCGCCGACGATGCAGCGCTGCTCGGAAGAGCTGGTTCATGGCGTCGATTTTGCGGAGGCCGCAGAATGAACCCGGTACACGCCATTGCTGGCATCCTGATGGCGGGCATGAGCTTCGCCGTCTGGCGCGGATTCAATCCGCGCAAATCGGAAAAGCCCGGACCGCATAATGGCTGGCGGAACCAGGATGGGGCGCGGAAATGACCGAGACTTTCATCTCCTGGGGCATGGACGCCGATTGGGCCTGGGGTGTCGCGACGATCGCGGGCATCCTGCTGATCGCGTTGCCGCTGATGCTCAGCGTTGCAATGATCATTTATGCCGACCGCAAGATCTGGGCGGCGATCGCGCTGCGCCGCGGTCCGAACGTCGTCGGTCCGTTCGGCCTGCTGCAAAGCTTTGCCGACGGCCTGAAAGTGTTCTTGCAGGAAACGATCATTCCGACGGGCGCGAACCGCGGGCTGTTCCTGATCGCACCGATCATCACCTTCACCGTCGCCTTGATGGCGTGGGCGGTGATCCCGTTCAACTCGGGCGCAGTGCTCGCCGACATCAACGTCGGTCTGCTCTACATCCTCGCGATCTCGTCGCTCGGCGTGTATGGCGTGATCCTGTCGGGCTGGGCCTCGAACTCAAAATATCCTTTCTTTTCCGCGATGCGCGCCTCGGCGCAGATGATCAGCTATGAAGTGTCGATCGGGTTCATTCTGATCGGCGTCGTGCTGTTCGCCGACAGCTTCAACATGAACGAGATCGTCAAGGCGCAGCAGGGGCACGGCCTCGGCATCGTCAACGCCTTCGGCTTCAACCTGCTGCTCTTCCCGCTCGCGGTGATGTTCCTGATCTCGTCGCTCGCCGAAACCGCGCGCGCGCCGTTCGATCTGACCGAAGCGGAAAGCGAGCTCGTCGCGGGTTACCAGACCGAATAT
>JAURVS010000449.1 GCA_030655355.1 Sphingopyxis sp. | reverse complement strand
CGGCCATTGTCGCGGCTCTGCGCGAGCCAGCCGCCCGCTATCGTCTTCATCATCAGCCCGCCGCGCGCCGGGTCGGGAAGTTCCCCCGTCAGCAGCAAGCGGAGATTCTTCTTCTTCGCGAACACCGCGCGCGCGTCGGCGTCGGCATCGGGCGCGCAGACGACTTCGGTAAAGATGCCGCTGATCGCCTCGGCGGTCGCGCCGTCGAGCGGCCGGTTGACCGCAATGATCCCGCCAAAGGCCGAGACATCGTCGCACTTGAGCGCGGCGTCATAGGCTTCGGCGATCGTCGCGGCGGTCGCGACGCCGCACGGATTGGCATGCTTGACGATGACGCAGGTCGGATCGGCTTCGCGGAATTCTGCGACGAGTTCGAGCGCGGCGTCGGCGTCGTTGATATTATTATAGCTGAGTTCCTTGCCCTGCACCTGTTCGGCTTGCGCAATCCCGCGCGCGGCAGGACCGGCGGGCAGATAGAGCGCGGCCGACTGGTGCGGGTTCTCGCCATAACGCAGTTCGGCCTGCAGCTTCGCGGTCAGCGGCAGCGTGTCGGGGAAAGTCTTGCCCTGATCGGCAAAGGCGAACCACTGCGCGATCATCCCGTCATAGGTCGCGGTGTGCGCAAAGGCGGTTGCGGCGAGGCGCTTGCGGAGCGCGAACGTGGTCGCGCCGTCGTTGGCGTCCATCTCGGCAATCACTGCGGCATAATCTTCGGGCTCGGTGACGATATTGACGAACGCGTGGTTCTTCGCCGACGAGCGGACCATCGCGGGACCACCGATGTCGATATTCTCGATGATCTCGTCGCGGGCGGCGCCCTTCGCAACGGTCGCGGCAAAGGGGTAGAGATTGACGACGACCAGGTCGATTGCTCCGATCGCATGCTCTTCCATCGACGCGACATGCGCGGCGTCGTCGCGCACCGCGAGAATGCCGCCATGCACGGTCGGATGCAGCGTCTTGACGCGTCCGTCCATCATTTCGGGAAAGCCCGTGAGGTCGGAAACGTCGAGCACGCTATGCCCCGCTTCGCGCAGCGCTTTCGCGGTGCCGCCGGTCGAGACGAGCTCGACGCCGTGGCGAACAAGCGCCGCGGCGAGGTCGGCAAGCCCCGCCTTGTCGCTGACGGACAGAAGGGCGCGGCGGACGGGAATCAGGTCGGTCATTGGGGAGGGCCTCGGCTGGCGATGGGATGACGCGGCCCCCCTAGGCGCGCGCCGTCCGTATCGCAACCCTCCGGGGTGTTTTAGAGCCCCAGTGCCGCCGCGATCTGGTCCCAGCGCACCAGTTTGAAATTCTGCGCCTTGGGGGCGTTGTCGCCGTCCTGCGCAAGGAAGATGCCATCGGGGAAGGCTGGTCCGAAATTGCCCGCGACCGCTTCGATCCCATCGGTTTCGCTCGTTGCGCCGAACGCGCCCGCGGCGACCGCGAACCGGCCGACATATTCGACCGACGGCAAGCGGAAGACCGCATAGGCATTGTCGCCCTGGCTCGACACGAGCAGATAGCGTTGTCCCTTGTGGTCGATCGTCGCAAGACCCTCGACATCGGCGACGAGCCGCTGATTGTCGACCGGCGCGACAATGCGTGCGGTCGCGCTCTTGCCATCCTGTTGCAGCATCCAGACGCCGGCATCTTCCTCGCCGACATACAGCGTGTCGCCATCGAAGACGCAACCTTCCGACTGCGTCGGAATCTTATATTCCCACTGGACGGTAAAGCTCGGTGTGCCATCGACCGTGAGCGTACCGACGCGCACGGTGCCGTCCTTTACGATCAGCGCCGCGGTGATCGGCGCGCCGGGCGCGGTCTTCTGGAGGCACAGGCCATAAGCTTCGCCGGTGCCCGCCGCCGCGCGACCGAGCGAGACGATCGCGGGTTTGTCGGCATCGAGGCGGAACACCGCCAGATGCGCATTCACGCCGTCGTTGCGGTCACTCGCGACGATGATGTTGCCCGCAACGTCGACATTGTTGACCAGCCCCGCCTGCGTGAACGCAATATCCTTGCCGGTGAGGTCATAGACATGAAGCCCCGCCTTCTTGTCGGTCGCGACGATCAGCGCGCGGTTCGGATTGGCGGGATCGATCCAGATTGCGGGATCGTCGGCGGCATCGGCCTTGCCCGTGCCGACGGGCGCGGTCTCGCCGCTCGCCGTGACCTGCACCGGGGGAAGGCCGGTGAAGACAGGCTCGCTCGCGGCGCATCCGGCGAGTGCGGAAGCAAAAGCGAGCGAAGTCAGAAGCTTCCAGTGATTGGTTCCGGCCATGGCAATTCCCCTGAATCTTACGAGCGTCGAAACGCGTTGGCGGCGCCCGTTCCAGTAAAGTGCGGGGGCGTCAATCCCACAATATTTCCGTCACTTAACTGTAATCAATTCGTCACACAGCTCGCCGCAAACTGTCACACGTCCCCCGTAGAGGCCCGGCAACCACAAAGGGGGTCTGACACCATGATTCGTACTTTTAGCCTGCATTCTGCCGCCATATTTGCGCTTGCCATCGGGCTTGCTGCCGCCCCCGCTACTGCGCAGGAAGCGCCGGTACTGAACGATGATGGGACGATCACGACGTCGCGCGACATCGTCGTCCTCGGCAGCATCGGCTATCGCAACCGGGGCGAAGACGAAGCCGAACCCGTTCTGTCATATGACAGCGAGTTTTTTCAGCGTTTTGAACCGCTGACTGCGGGCGACGCGCTTAAGCGCGTGCCGTCGGTAACCTTCCTGTCCGACGTAATCGAAAGCGATGGCGCTCGCCTGCGCGGCTTGCCCCCGGGCTACACCCAGATTCTGATCAACGGCGAAAAGGTGCCCGGTTCGAATGCCGACCGCAGCTTTTTCCTCGATCGCATTCCCGCTGAACTGATCGAACGCGTCGAAATCGTCCGCTCGTCGTCAGCGCGTCGCACGGGTGATGCGGTCGCGGGCACGCTCAACATCAAGCTGCGCGACGGCTATGAACTCGACGGCGGCTATCTGCGCGCGGGCGGCCTCTATTATGACGACAAGGAACTCGAACCCAGCATCGGCGGCGTGATCGGCGGCGCGCTCGGGCCAGGCCGCTTCCTGCTCGGCGGCAATTTCCAGGGCCGTCACAATCCGAAGAAGAAATATTCGCTACGCTACAGCGACTCGCCCGAAAACAATCCCGACTTCGCGACCGACGATTTCGAAAATCGTGAGGACCAGAAAGATACGCGCGACGGCAAGGATTATTCGTTTAACGCGACTTATGACATCAAGGGCGACACGACCGATTTCTCGATCAATGGCTTCTATGTTCATACCGACCGGACCGAGACCGAGCGGAGCTTTGAATATAACCACCCGACGAACATCAACGGCCCGATCCGCGCAACGCCGCCGGGCAATCTGACTGTCGACAATGCCAATGTGGCAAAGATCAATCAGGACAATTACAGCGTCAACGGCAAGCTCGCGCATCGCTGGTCGCTCGGCGAAACGAGCCTCAAGATCGGTTATGCCTATTTTGACGAGGACCGGTTCGAAACCGAATAT
>JAURVS010000037.1 GCA_030655355.1 Sphingopyxis sp. | reverse complement strand
AAAGGTTCGGCCGCGAGCGCGATCGTCGGCGACATCAGCGTCCATGTCGCAGGGATCGTCAAGGGATCGGGGATGATCGCCCCCGACATGGCGACGATGCTCGGCTATATCTTCACCGACGCCGCGGTCGCCCCCGCGCTGTTGCAAGATATGCTGAGCGAGGCGACCGGCGGCAGCTTCAACAGCATCACTGTCGATAGTGACACGTCGACCAGCGACACCGTATTGCTCTTTGCCACGGGACAGGCGGGCAACGCACAGCTGACCACGCGCGACGATCCGGGCGCCGACGCGCTGTACGCCGCGATCCGCGAAGTCGCGCTCGACCTTGCGCACCAGGTCGTGCGCGACGGCGAAGGCGCGTCGAAATTCATCGAGATACAGGTGACCGGCGCCACCAGCGACGACAGCGCGAAGCGCGTCGCGCTCTCGATCGCCAATTCGCCGTTGGTGAAGACCGCAATCGCGGGCGAGGATGCCAATTGGGGCCGCGTCGTGATGGCGGTGGGCAAGGCGGGCGAACCCGCCGACCGCGACAGGCTCGCGATCCGCTTCGGCGATCATTGGGTCGCGAAAGACGGGCTACCCGTCGACGGCTACGACGAAGCACCCGTTGCCGCGCATCTCAAAGGTCTGGAAATCCGCGTCGGCGCCGACCTGGGGCTGGGCGAAGGCCGCGCGACCGTCTGGACGTGCGATCTGACCCACGGCTATATCAGCATCAACGCCGATTATCGGAGCTAACGTCCACTCACTTCGTCATTGTGAGCGAAGCCAAGCAATCTCCAGCCGTCGAGCAGACCTAATTACTGCACGCTGTAGATTGCCGCGTCGCTTCGCTCCGCGCAATGACGATGAGTCGGTTCAGAGCGCGCCTTCGAGCCAGCCCTTGAGCGCGCTCTTCGGTGCCGCGCCGACCTTGGTGTCAGCGACTTCGCCATTTTTGAACAGGATCATCGTCGGGATGCCGCGCACGCCATATTTGGCGGGGGCATTCGGATGATCGTCGATGTTCAGCTTTGCGATCACGACTTTTTCGCCAAGTTCATTGGCGATTTCTTCCAGCGACGGGCCGATCATCTTGCACGGGCCGCACCATTCGGCCCAGAAATCGACGAGCACGGGGGTGTCGCTGTCGAGGACGTCGGCCTGGAAGCTGTCGTCGCTGATTGCCTTGGTACCCATATGTTGAACTCCTGAAATTCTCTTGCACCTAAGCTAAGAGGTCCGGGCCTCCGGCTCAAGACCTCAGCTCCCCAAATTCGCCTTGGTTCCCGCCAAGCCCGGCTTGTGCCCCGCCAGTACCGCCTCGTCGAGTGTGATCAGCCGCGGCCCGGCGGTGTAGAGCAAAGCCGCCTCGACTCGCCGCCCCGGAAATATCACCGCGAGCGCCGCCTGATAGGCCGCCATCTGACGCAGATAGGCGGGCGCGATATCGGCGGCCGTGCCGGGCACATGGCGCCCGGTCTTGTAATCGATCACCGTCACCCGTTCGGCGGTCACCAGCAGCCGGTCGACAATCCCCGCGACGACGACTCCGTCGACCACCGCCGATAGCGGAACTTCTGCAAGAGATCCCGGACCGAAGAGTGCGGCATGGTCGGGGTTTTCGAGCACCGCGATAACTTCGGCAACCATCGTCGCACGCGTCGCCTCGTCCAGCGTCGGCGCCTGCACTCTCAGCCAGCGCATTGCCGCATCGTGCCGCTTTTCGGGCGCAACCGGCGGCAGCCGCTCGAACAGCGCGTGGAGTAACAGCCCGCGTTCGACCGCAATCGCGCGGTCGCTGCCCTGCGGCGGCGACGCGACATCATCCTCGCCCAGCGCCGACGGCGCGAGCGGACGCGGCGGCCGCGCTTCTTCAGGGGCAGGTTTGCGCGCCCATGACGGCACGGCTACCGGAGCGACCGCCTGCCGCGCCTTGTCCTTCGGCAGCCGCGGCCATTTCTTCGCCTGAACTGCGTGGACACGTTTGCGCCCCCAGCGCGGCCCGGCATCCTGCCAGTCGGCGCCCATGTCGGCCATCACTGCATCGACCGCGCTATGCCAATTATTGTCAGGCAGTGTGCGATCGGCGGTCTTGGTGATCCCGGTGACGACGAGCAATTCCTCGGCGCGCGTCATCGCGACATAGAGCAGCCGCCAGTGCTCTTCCCGCTCCGACGCTTCCTTGTCGTCATGCGCTTTCGCGATCGCGGCGTGGCGTTCGTCCTTGCCCAGCGCGAACACTGGCAATTTGTCCCACGCCGCCATCGACAGGTCGAAGGTCAGGCGCCGCGGGCGCGGATCGTCGGTCGCGTCGGCAAGGATCACGATCGGTGCCTGCAATCCCTTTGATCCATGGACCGTCATCACGCGCACGACGTCGCTGCGCGCCTCGGTCTGACGTTTGATCTCGGCGGTGCTGGCGGCAATGCGCGCGAGAAAGCCGAGCAGCGACGGCGCTTCCTGCCGCTCGAACGCCAGCGCCTGCCCCAGCAATTCGTCGATCGGATCGCGCGCCTCGCGCCCAAGCCGATGGTAAAGCTTGCGGCGCCCGTCGAGCGGCCCCGACAAAATGGCGTCGAGGAAGCGGAAAGGCGTCGTGAAATCGGCCATGCCCAGCAGTCGACGCAGCGCCGCCATCGTTTCGGGCGGCGCCTTGTCCTCGCCCGCGCGCAACGCCTCCCACAGCGCGCCCGACCGGCCGTGCGCAACGCCGAACAGATCGTCCTGCGTCCAGCCGAACAGGGGCGAGACGAGCAGGCTGGCGAGATTGAGGTCGTCGAGCGGCTGAACGGCAAAACGCATCGCGGCGAGCAGATCCTGCACCGCCAGCGACTGCGTCAGTGAAAAGCGATCGACGCCGGCGACGGGAATGTGCAGCGATTGCAGCCGCGCGACGATCCGCGCCGCAAGATCGCGGCGGCGGCGGACAAGGATCAAAATATCGCCCGGCGCGACGCTGCGGCCGTCCTTGCCGTGCAGAATCCAGTCGCGCACCTCGTCGGCGATCGCGCGCGACAAGCGGAGACTCGCGGGATCGCTTGCCGCCGTCGACGAGTCGCCGGGCGGCGGCCCCGCATCCTCGTCGCTCTCGCCCACTTCATCCTCATCATCAGCCGCGGCATCGAGCGCTTTGCCGACCGGCAATGGCTCCCAAAGTTCGACGCGCCCCGCCCGATCGCTGTTGAAATCGGCGGGGATATGCGGCGGCTCGTCGCTTTCGAGCCCCATCAGTTCGGGCGCCCCCGCCGCGATCCACGCATCGACTACGTCGAGCACCGCAGGGCTCGACCGATAATTGGTGTCGAGATCGACATCCTCGAACGGCTTGCCGCCCGCCGCAGCCAGATCGCCAAAGCGGATGCGCGCGGCAGCAAAGGAATTGGGGTCCGTCCCCTGAAAGCCGAAAATTGCCTGCTTGCGATCGCCGACGGTGAACATCGTGCGGATGCGTTCGTCCTTGGCGCCGAGCCCGGCGAAAAACTCGGCCGCGAGCGACAGGATGATCGCCCATTGCCGCGCATTAGTGTCCTGCGCTTCGTCGACCAATATATGGTCGGTCCGCTGGTCAAGCTTGAAGCGCACCCAGTCGCCGAAATCGCCGGTCGCGAGCAAGTGACCCGCGATGCTGATCAGATCGTCGAAATCGGCATAGCCCTTGTCGCGCTTGGCGAGCGCATAGGCCTCGGCAAAGCGGCTGCCGAGATCCCATGATGCCGCCAATTCATCGGCCACCTGCATCGCAGTCGCGGTCGCGATCAGATCGGCCGTCGCGGCAACGATCCGTTCGGCAGCGCCAAGGCAGACGCGCATCGCGCCCTTGTCCTGAGTGTAGTGGGTACGCAACTCGCCCTTTTCAGTGAGAAAACAGGTGCGCACTGCCGCCAGCATCGCCGCTCGTCCGTGCGCATGGGCGCGCTGCCAATCGTCCATTACATCGGCACGAGCGTCGCCGGTCTTGGTACCCCAGTCGCGCCCACTAAGCGCCACAGCCGCAATATCGGCATCGGCGACCGCACCCGCCGCAATCGCCGCCGCTTGCCAGTCGGCCGGATCGCCGTGCGGCAGGCCGAGCGCCGTCCGCAAATCATGCGCGCGCGGGGGCAGCCGCGGGGCATTTGCTGCGGTGAAGCTGCTTGCGCAGCGCGCGAGGAAAGCAATCGCGGCATCCTGCCCCAGCCGCCGCGACAGCATCGCCGCGATCGTCCGCATCGCGTCGCCTTCGCCGTCCGGTTGCGACAACAACTTGCCCAGCACCTCGCGCTGAAGCGCGCTCGCTTCGCTGTCTTCGAGCGCGCGGAAGCCCGGCAAGATTTTCGCTTCGAGCGGGAAGCTCGCGAGCAATGTCTGGCAAAAGCTGTGGATCGTCTGGACGCGGACCGCGCCGCCGGGGCTGTCGATCACTGTCGCGAACAACGATCGCGCGCGCTCGATCAGCGCGGGGACACCGCGATCATAGCCGATAAAGTCCAGATCGAGGCCGAGCGCGCGCATTTCGGTGCGCAAATCGCCATCGTCCATCCGCACCCACATCGCGAGCCGCTCGTGGATGCGGTGCGCCATTTCGGCCGCGCCCGCCTTGGTAAAGGTGATGCAGAGGATCGCCTCGGGCGACACGCCGCCCAGCATCAGGCGCAGCACGCGCGCCGACAGCACTTGCGTCTTGCCCGTCCCCGCCGACGCGCCCAGCCAGACATGGTCGTCGGGCTGCGCCGCGGCGCGTTGTCCGCTGTCGAGCATCTTGAGCAACTTGTCAGGATCGATCATGCCTCGTCCCCGTCATTCGCCCGTCCATCGGAGTCATCGCGCCCGAACCATTCGTCGCGGCGCATCAGCTGGTCGAAATCGGCGTAGCGCTTGCCCGTATCGCCGGGAACGAAAGGCTCCTGCCCCAACAGGTAACGCGCGCTCAGTTCGGCGAGCGCTTCGCGCGCCCGCTCGACGACCGCGGCGGCGGTCG
>JAURVS010000445.1 GCA_030655355.1 Sphingopyxis sp. | reverse complement strand
CCCTGTCGCCCCTTGAGCTGCGAGCAGCCGCTGGTGGCAAGCGCGACGGCGAGGCCGAGCACGACGAGGCGCGCGCGCGGGGCAGGAAGCGAAAGGATCGAATTCGACATCAAATATCTCCGTTGCGCCCGTCCGCCGCTTATCCCGGCGGTCGGCGCTGGCTCTCGCGCCTCTTAACCGCAAGCGGACAGCGCGCACAAGCCGCTTGTGGCGCGGCAAAGCTTGCCACAAGCTGACCGGCGCCCCTTTTCGGGCGGCGCGAATGCGCCTAAGCGGATGGCATGATCTCGCTCAGCAAATTTTTTCGTTCGAAACCCGACCCGCGCGAGGCGAGGCGCCCGCTATGGGATGCCGTCGTCGCCACCGCGCGCGCGCCGCACTGGTATGCACAAGGCACAGTGCCCGACACGCTCGATGGCCGGTTCGACATGATCAGCCTCGTGATGGCGCTGGTCCTCCATCGCATCGACGAGGACCCGTCGCAGGGGCTGGCCGGCGTCGAGCTCACCGAATTGTTCGTGAACGATATGGACGGCCAAATGCGCCAGATCGGCTTTGGCGACATGGTCGTCGGGAAACAGGTCGGACGGATGATGAGCGCACTCGGCGGTCGGCTTGGCGCTTATCGCGCGGCCGACGGATCGGACGAACTGCGCGGCGCTTTGGTGCGCAACCTGTGGCGCGGCAGCGAGCCCGCCGAAGCGGGGCTGTCGCATGTGATGACGCAGGTCGCGTCGCTTCGCGCGGGGCTTGCGGCGATGCCAGTGCCCGAACTCATCATTGCCGATCGTCTTGGCGGACCGCAGACATGAGCGCCGCTGAATCGACTTCGCCCGAATTTTCTCTGATCGTGACAATCGACGATGCTGCACACGGCCGCAAGATTTCGGCAGAGGCCGACACCGAAGCGCGCGAGCGGATTGCCGCGCGACTCGATCTGATCGCGCTCGATCGCTTTACGATCACGGCGGACATTCGGACGATCGCCGGAGGAATCGGGGCTAAGGGTACGGTCCGGGCCGATCTGGTCCAGACCTGCGCCGCGACCGCCATGCCCGTCCCCGCAACCATCGTCGAGCCGTTCGACCTGCGCTTCCTGCGCGACGTCGATGCCCCGGTCGGAGAGGATGACGAGATCGAGATCAACAGTGACGATTGCGACCTGCTTCCGCTCGATGGCGACCGGATGGACCTGGGCGACGCGGCCGTGCAGTCACTATCGCTCGCACTCGATCCGTTTCCGCGTCACCCCGATGCCGATCGCGTTCTCGCCGAGAAAGGCGTGCTCACCGAAGAAGCGGCCGGGCCGTTCGCCGCACTCGCAAAGCTGCGCAGCAAGCCCGACGCCTAACGGCTTTCGTCGGACGTGGGCTTTGCTTCGTCCTCGACCAGACCAGCAACCGCCGCACCCAGCCCGGGTTCGTCCTTCGCGTCAGGCGTATCTTCTTTGGGCTTCGCAGTGCCCTCATCCGCGGCCTTTTCGTCGCGCGTCAGCGGCAACGCGCCACCTAGCGCATTGGCAAGGCCGAGCAGTTGCTCGCCGATGACCTTGTCGACCGCGGGCGCGATATCGCCGACCTTGAAGCGCATATAGCCGCCGACGACATAGTCGAAGCGCAGCGCGCTTCCCGTTGGTGTCTCCTTGATCTGAATCGTCAACGTGCCGGTCAGCGCCTCACCCTGAAGCGGGCCGAACGCGCCCGACAGGCGGAGCAGTTGATAGGGTTTCGAAAAAAGGATGCGCGCGTGCTGCACGCTGCCAACCCCCAAACCGGTGTCAGGCAGTTTCTCGCAGAAACAGCCACCCGCTTGCGAATCGAGCCAGAAGTTCGCGCCGTCGCCCGACCAGCTATGCTCTTTCGACCACCAGTTTTGGGGCATGCGGAGCATTTTCCACACGTCGGCGGGCGTCGCAGAGACTTGCGCCGTGTGCGCGACACTGAAACCGATCTCGCTCTGGTCAACGACCTTGGCGTTTGCACCTGCCGACCACATCAAGCTTGCCGGCAGTATCGCAGCGGCTAGCAGGATTTTGAAATTCATGGCCCGTTCCCCTCTTGCGCCAAACGGCTTCGTCATTGCGAGCGAAGCGAAGCAATCCAGCACGGCGTTGCCCCGCTCTGGATTGCCACGAGCCCGCGGGCCTCGCAATGCCGATTAATCGGAGAGAATTGGGTGCCTAGCCAGCCGTCGCGAGGATGGTTTCGATCGCGTTGTTGACCTCGTCGATCGGCGCCATGCCATCGACATGCATCACGATGCCGCGCGCTTCATAGATCGGCAGGATCGGCGCGGTCTTCGCCCGATACTCGGCCATGCGCGTACGCACGGTTTCCTCATTATCGTCGGGACGGCGCTTGAATTCATGCGCGCCGCAGACATCGCAGGTGTTTTCTACTTTCGGCAGCTTGTAGCGGTCATGATAACCTGCACCGCAGGCGGCGCACGAGAAACGCCCGGTGATGCGGTCGACGAGCGCATCTTCTTCAACCTGAAGCTCAATCACATGGTCGAGCTTGCGGCCGCGATCCGACAATATACCGTCGAGCGCCTCGGCCTGTGCCGCGGTGCGCGGATAGCCGTCGAAGATCACCGAAACATCTGAACCCAGCTGGTCGAGGCGCTCGCCGATCAGACCCGAGACGATCTCGTCTGAAACGAGGCCGCCGGCATCCATCACGGTCTTGGCCTGCACGCCGATCGGTGTTCCGGCTTTGACCGCGGCGCGAAGCATGTCGCCGGTCGAAAGCTGGACCATGCCATGCTCTTCTTCCAGACGAACCGCCTGCGTTCCCTTACCCGCCCCCGGCGGACCCAGCAAAATGATATTCAGCGTCATGGAGGCCCCTATTTCCCTACCCTGCGCGGATGACGTAGCGGGCGCTTTAGCGCCGCGCAACGCCCCCCTTCAATTTCGCCTTCTTGATAAGGTCGCCATATTGATG
>JAURVS010000441.1 GCA_030655355.1 Sphingopyxis sp. | reverse complement strand
GCGCGCAAGAAATGTCAAAACTTGTTGCAAGGCGCGCTAAAGCCAATCAGCAACAACCTCTCTAGCTTCCATCATCGACAGGGCTCGCAGAAGCCCCGGTTTTTGGGAGTAAGGACTATGACTATTTCGTCATTTGCGCGCGCCTCGCTAGCTGTGCTTGCCGTTTCGACATCGACATTGGCTATGGCTCAGGACACGCAGCCCGTGACAGAGGTCGCGGCGACTGACGGCGATATCGTCGTCACCGCGCAGCGCCGCGAACAGTCGCTGCTGGACGTGCCGCTGGCCGTCACGGCATTGAGCGGGGACACGCTCGCCGATCGCGGCATCACCAATTCGGCGCAGCTCGGCAGCGCCGTCCCCAATCTTCAGATCAACAGCCCTTATGGCGACACGCAGCCCAATTTCTCGCTGCGCGGTATCGGGGTCGCGAACGAGTATAACAGCAATCAGGCGTCGCCCGTCGGCGTCTATCTGGACGACGTCTATCTTGCTCCGCGTACCAGCCACGGCATGGGGCTTTTCGACCTCGACCGTATCGAGGTGCTGCGCGGGCCGCAGGGGACGCTGTTCGGGCGCAACACGACGGGCGGTGCGATCAACTTCATTACGAAGAAGCCGAGCCTCTCGGGTACCGAAGGCTATGCGCAGGTCGGCTATGCCAATTTCAACACCTTCACCGCACAGGGCGCCGCCGAGGCGACGCTTGCCGAGGATGTCGCAGGGCTTCGTCTCGCGGTCAATTACGCCAAGGGCGACGGCAAGATCAAAAATGTCTTCGCGGGCGGTCGCGATGCGAATTCGGTCGACACCTTACAGGGGCGCGCCTCGCTGCGTCTGAAGCCGAGCGACGGGCTGGACATCGTGCTGCGCGCTTATGGTGGTCGCGATCGGGGGACGCAGGCGGCAGTCCACGGACTGCTGCCGTTCCGCACCGGGCTAAAATTCTTCGAGATCAACGAGAGCCGGATCGGGAACAATGATACGGACGCATGGGGCTTCTCCGCCAATATCGGTCTTGAGTTGAGCGATATGTTGAGCGTGACGTCGATTACCTCGTATGACGGCGGCAGCCAGCATCTCCAGCAGGCGTCCGACGGATCGCCGCTCGACGTGCTGAACATCACCTGGCGGTCAAACTATCGCCAGTTCAGTCAGGAACTGCGCGCCAACTACGATGGCGAAGGCGTGAACCTCGTCGCCGGTCTCTTCTATGGTTATGACCGCAACGTCACCGACAATACATTCAACCTTCCGCTGCCGCCAGACGGTGGCTTTTTCCAGCACTATCGCCAGGAGCGCCGATCGAAGGCCGCGTTCGCGCAGGCCGACATCGACTTGACCGACCAACTCGTGCTGACACTTGGTGCGCGCTACACCAACGACAAGTCGCGTTACGAAGATGCCTATGCCTATCTGTTCGTCGGCGCGCTTGGGGCACCTGAAACGCCGATCGCGACGACTGTGCCATGTCCCGGTGTGGCCGGCACCTGCGCCTATGATCCGAACGCGCGCTTTGCGCTGGGCGATACGAACAATGCGCTGACGGGGCGCGTGGCGCTAAGCTACACTTTCGACAGCGGGACGCTCGTCTATGCCAGCTACAACCGCGGTTATCGCGCGGGCGCGGTGAACGGCGGCGGCTACACGTCATCGAGCGGGATCTATTATATCGAGCCGGAGCGAGTGAACGCCTATGAAGTCGGGGTCAAAGGCCGCGCGTTCGACCGGCGGCTGACATACGCATTGTCCGCCTTTTACTATGATTATTCGAACCAGCAGCTTCAGGATACCCGGCCCGGCCCCGTGTCGTTCCTCGTCAACGCGCCGGCGTCGGAAGTCTATGGGCTGGAATTCGAAACGACCCTCCGCGCGTCGAACAGCTTCCGTCTGAATGCCGCCGTCGGTATTCTCGGGTCGCAATATAAGGAACTGACGCTGCAAGGCACCGACCTGTCGGGGAACGATCTTCCTTTCGCGCCGACCGTCACCGCACAGCTTGGCGTCGAATGGGACGTACTGCCGATCGCCGACGGCAAGCTGACTTTTGCACCGAATGTCGCCTATTCGAGCCGACAGTATTTCTCACCATTCAATGAGCTCAATGCCGCAGGCACGGCACAGGACAATGCCGAACTGCAGCAGGATGGCAACGCTAAGGTCAACCTGTCGCTGAGCTGGTCGAACGACCGCTTCACCCTGCGCGCCTTCGCCGACAATCTGCTGAACCGGAAGACCTATGGCTATGGGCTCGACCTGCGCGGGGCGGGATTTCCATACAACTTCCTCGTTCCGGCAACCCCCCGGACCTACGGAATTTCGGCTCGGGTAAATTTCTGATCCTCCACCCTCTGTCCGCCCCGCACCGTAACGCGTGGGGCGGACACATTTTGGACTGCGCATGACGGACGACCAGCAAATTCAGCACGGCGGATGCCTGTGCGGCGCGATACGATACCGGATCACAGGCGCGCCGCTGATCAGCGCCGTTTGTCATTGCCGTAATTGCCAGCGTCAGGGCGGCAGCGCCTTTTCAGTGGTTTGCGCGGTCGCTTCGGACAATTTTGAGCATAGCGGCGAGATGCGCATCTTTGTCGATCGCGGCGAGAGCGGATTGCCCGTGCAGCGCCATTTCTGCCCCACTTGCGGATCGCCGATCGTGTCGATTGCCGAAGCCTTGCCGGGGCTGACAATCGTCAAGGCCGGGACGCTGGATGAACCCGGTTTCGTTCAGCCGACACAAGAAGCCTATTGCCGTGATGCCTGGGCATCGATCCCGCGGCTCCCCGAAACCGAATGTTTTGCGACGACCAACATAGGAACTGATTGATGACCAACCCCTTTTCTCTGACCGGCAAGCTGGCACTGGTAACCGGGGCCGGATCGGGGATCGGCCGCGCGGCGGCGGTACAAATGGCCGAACTGGGCGCCGAATTGATCGTAACCGACATCGATGTGGAGACGGCCCAAACGACGGCGGATATGATCGAAGGCCCGGCCACTGCGCTGGCGCACAACGTCGCCGATCCCGCCGATTGGTCACATGTCCTTGCCGCCGTCAACGATCGGCATGGAAAGCTTGATATCCTCGTCAACAATGCCGGCATCATGATGTCGAAGCCATTCAGCGATGCGCCATTGGGCGATCTGCACCGCCAGCAGGCGATCAATGTCGACAGCCTGTATCTGGGCATGCAGGGCGCCTTGCCTTTGCTTCGCGCCGCGGTCGCGGCGGGCGGTGAAACGGCGTCGATTGTCAATATTTCGTCGGTTTACGGCATGATCGCAGGTGCGCAGTTTGCGTCCTATAGCGCAACCAAGGGCGCAGTACGCAGCCTGTCGCGCGCGGTGGCGTTCGAACTCGCAGCCGAAGGCATTCGCGTGAACACCGTTTTGCCGGGCCCCGTCGGTACCAATCTGGGCGCAAACTGGGATGCGCCGACCGATGCCGAAGGCAACCCGATCGCGCCCGAAGAGGCGCTTGCGGCATGGACGAGCTTGATCCCGATGGGACGCCTCGGTGAACCGCGCGACATCGCGCCGTTGATCGCATTTCTCGCTAGCGACGCAGCACGCTTCGTCACCGGCGCCGAGTTCGTCGCCGACGGCGGTTACACCGCCGCCTAATTACAGGAAATGAAAGCGCATATGGCTGAACATTATCCCGATCTTGGCGATCCCGATCAGTATCGTGGCGGCCCGCCCTACGCGCAACTCGCCGCCATGCGGTCTGAGGGGCCGGTCCACTGGAACGATCAAGCGGACGGCACCGGCTTTTGGGCGGTGCTTGGCTTTGACGAGATTGTTGCCGTGTCGCGGCAAGCCGATCTCTTTTCATCGGCGCATGAAAATGGCGGGCACAGGATATTCAACGAGAATGAGGTTGGGCTGACGGGGGCAGGGGAATCAGCGATCGGCGTCCCGTTCATATCGCGCGACCCGCCGACGCACACGCAATACCGCAAATTCGTCATGCCTGCGCTCTCCCCCGGACGGCTCGAAGGGATTGAAACGCGGATCGCCGAACGTGTCGAACGCCTGTTCGCCGACGTGCCACTGGACGAGACAGTCGATATCTTGCCTCTGCTGACTGTGCCCCTGCCATTGCTGACGCTTGCCGAACTGCTCGGCGTAGCGTCCGAAACATGGCACGATCTCCATCGTTGGACCGATGCATTCGTCGGGGAGGACGATCCGGATTTCCGCCAGTCGCCCGAAGCGATGGCGGAGATATTGGGAGAGTTTATCGGCTTTTCCGCTGCGCTGTTCGAAGAGCGTCGGGCGAACCCCGGCCCCGACATCGCGTCGCTGCTTGCCAATACCGAAATTCACGGCCAGCCCGTGCCGCTCGGTGACTTTGTCGCGAACTTGATCCTCGCGCTCGTCGGCGGCAACGAAACGACGCGCAATTCGATCAACCACAGCCTGATCGCCTTCGCCAACAACCCCGACCAATGGGATGCCATCCGCGCCGATCCTGGCCTGTTGGCGAACGGCGTAAAAGAAATGGTGCGTTACGCCAGTCCCGTCATCCATATGCGCCGCACCGCAACGCGCGATACCGACCTCGGGGGAAAGCAAATCCGCAAGGGCGACAAGGTCGTTGTTTTCTATCCAAGCGGCAATCGCGATGCGGCGATCTTCCCCGATCCCGACCGCTTCGACATCGCGCGTCCGATCCGGCAGCATCTCGCCTTCGGCGCGGGGACGCATGTTTGCGTCGGGTCGCGCCTTGCCGAGATGCAATTGCGACTGGCCTTTGCACAGATGGCACGCCATGTTCGTCGGATAGAGATAGTGGGAGAGCCGAGCCGCGTCCGGTCGAACTTCATCAACGGCTTCAAGCGGCTCGATATCAGGCTGATAACGTGAAACAGCACGACATCTGGGACAACAAGAAGATCATCTGCGACGTCCTCGGCCGCGCGCCCGATGTCGAGATGGGTTCGATTGGCGATGGCTGGTCGCTATGCCGTTGGCGCCAGTTCGTCGGTAGCTATACGCTACCTGCGCTGCCGCAGCCGATTTTCACGGTTCATGTCGCGGGCAAGCCGCAGGTGAAGACCTGGGATCGCGACGGCTGGACCGAGACGAGCTCGATTCCGGGTTGCGCCACGATCGTGCCTGCGGGGATGCCGACGGGGTGGCTGGTCGATGGCGAACTTGACGTCGTAACATTGTCGATGTCGTCGGACGTGCTCGCGGGCCAACCGCATGCCGAGCAGTTCAACAAGATGCGCTTTGCCTTTGCAGACCCGCTCGGGGTCGCGTTGACGCGGCAAATCTTGTCCGAACTTTACGCGCCGCAGGCCGAAGAGCGTACCGCCTATGTCGCGGCGATGGTGAATGCGCTGAAGGCCCATATTCTCTCCGGCCCGCCAGCGCACGGCAATCCCACTGAAATCCCTGTCTCCGATTTCTCGGCTTATCGCCTTCACAAGATCATGAACTCCGTCCTCGCAAACCCGGCGGAGGAGCATAGCCTTGAAGCGATGGCGGGCGTGGCGGGCGTTACGCCGTCGCATTTCTGCCGGTTGTTCAAAAAGGCGACGGGGATCTCGCCGCACCAATATGTGATGAAGGCGCGGCTCGACCGCGCGCAGCAGATGCTCGTTCAGACCGATCTCAGCCTTGCGGCTTTGTCCGAAGCGACGGGCTTTACCAGCCAAAGCCATTTCAGCCGCGCGTTCCGCGCCTGGTTCGGGACGGCGCCGAGCGACTATCGTCGGCAGGAACGGCGCGGGCTTCATTAAGACGGAGACGAGGATGACAAAAGCGCAGGCGGCCGTGGCGTATCAGCCCGGCGGTGATTTCACTGTCGAGACGATCGAGGTTGAGGAGCCCCGCGCGGGCGAGGTCCGCGTTCGCATCACCGGCGTGGGCCTGTGTCACACCGACCTGATCTTTCGCGACCAACTCGCGCCTTTCGCGCTGCCCGGTGTGCTTGGGCATGAAGGTGCAGGCGTGATCGAGGCAATCGGCGAGGGCGTCGAGGGACTGGCGATAGGAGACGAAGTGGTCGTCGGCTTTTCAAGCTGCGGCGCGTGCCCCCGCTGCGACGAGCATCTGCCGAGTTACTGCCAGAGTTTTGTGCCGCTGAACTATGCCGGGATGCGGCTTGACGACGGATCGACCGCCTACGCCAAGGGCGACGAGCGGGTGACGTCGCATTTCTTCGGCCAGTCGTCGTTTTCGGCGCTCACTGTTACGCGTGCGCGCAATGTCGTGAAGGTCGATACGTCGAAGGTCGCGCTCGAACTGCTTGGGCCGCTTGGCTGCGGGTTCCAGACCGGGGCGGGGGGCGTGATGAACTCGCTGGCCTGTCCGGCGGGATCGAGCGTCGCGATATTCGGCGGCGGTCCGGTCGGGCTGGCGGCGGTGATGGGCGCGGTCATTCAGGGCTGTTCGACAATCATATTGGTCGAGCCGATCGCGGCGCGTCGCGAGATTGCGAAGGATCTGGGGGCGACGCATGTCATCGACCCCGCTGAAGCGGGCAATCTGACGGAGGCGCTGCGCGCGATCGTTCCGGCGGGTCTCGACTTTGCGTTCGATACCAGCGGTGTCGTGCCGGTGATCGAGGCGGGGCTTGCTGCGCTCGGCAGCCATGGTGCGATCGGGCTTGTCGGCGTGCCGTCGAAAATGGACGCGGCGATCAGCGTCAATATCGGCGCGCTGATGACGCCGGGCCATCGCATCATCGGGATCATCGAAGGCGACAGCGATCCGCAAAGCTTCATCCCCGAACTGATCGCGCATCATGCGGCGGGGCGCTTCCCGTTCGACAGGCTGATCAAGACCTTCCCGCTCGACCAGATCAATGAAGCCATCGCGGCGCAGGCGCGCGGCGAGTGCATCAAGGTCGTGCTGATACCCTGAGGAGAAAGACGATGGATTTCGACCGCGACCATAATATGCTGATCGGCGGCGCCCTTGAAGGCGCGGCGGCGCGCTTCGATGTGCGCAATCCCGCGACCGAGCAAGTCATCGGCAGCGCCCCCGATGCGAGCAAGGACGACCTCGACCGCGCCATCGCCGCGGCGCGCGCGGCGTTTCCGGGCTGGGCCGCTACGCCGATCGCCGAACGCAAGGCGGCGCTCAATGCGATGGGGCAGGCGGTGATGGCGCATGCCGATGAATTCAAGCGCCTGCTTACCGCCGAACAGGGTAAGCCCCATGCCGAGGCCGAGGGCGAAGTCATGGGTGCCGGATATTGGCTGATGGGTGCCGCTTCGCTCGATCTTCCGGTGACGGTCAACGAGGACAGCGCCGAGCGATACAGCGAGACGCGTCATGTCCCGCTCGGTGTCGTCGGCGCGATCGCGCCGTGGAACTTTCCGATGATCCTCGCAATGTTCAAGGTCGGGCCAGCACTGCTGGCGGGCAACACGATGGTTCTGAAGCCGTCGCCTTTCACCCCGCTCACAACGCTGAAATTTGGCGAGCTGGTCAAAGACCTGTTGCCGCCCGGCGTGCTCAACATCATCACGGGCGGCGATGCGCTTGGGCCGTGGATGACCAGCCATCCCGGCTTCGACAAGATCAGCTTCCCCGGATCGACCGCGACCGGGCGCCGCGTGATGGAGTCGGCGGCGCCGACGCTGAAGCGCGTGACGCTCGAACTCGGCGGCAATGACGCCGCGATCGTGATGCCCGATGTCGACGTTGAAAAGGTCGCCGAGGAGTTGTTCTGGGCCGCTTTCCGCAACAATGGCCAGATCTGCATCGCGACCAAGCGCATGTATGTCCACAAGGACATCTACGAACCGCTCCGCGATGCGCTGGTCGCCTATGCAAAGACGGTAAAGGTCGGCGACGGCTCCGAGCAGGGCACGCAGATCGGTCCGATCAACAACGAACCGCAATACACCCGTGTCCTCGAACTAATTCAGGATGCGAAGGACAATGGCTATAAGTTCCTCATTGGTGGCGAGGCCGCCGATGTCCCGGGCTATTTCATCCCGGTCACGATCCTCGACAATCCGCCGGAAGACAGCCGGATCGTGCAGGAAGAACAGTTCGGACCCGTCCTGCCGCTGATCAAGTTAGACAATCTCGACGATGTCGTCGCGCGCGCCAACGCCACCGACTATGGCCTCGGCGGATCGGTGTGGGGACAGGATGAAGACGCGGCATTCGCCATCGCGCAGCGAATCGCGAGCGGTACCGTCTGGGTCAACGAGACGCAGCATCTGTCCCCGACCGCGGCGTTCGGCGGCATGAAGCAATCAGGTGTTGGCGTCGAAGGCGGGCTCGAAGGCCTGCTCGAATATACCAATGCACAGACGATTGTGCGGAAGAAGAAGGCGGTTGCTGCCTGACCGCTAGCTGGGCCCCGGCTTTTGCCGGGGCCCAGCGACCTGCGCGTCCGTGACGGCTCGCGTCCATATTTAACCTTGGCCGGAAGCGGCCAATCGCTGTAACCCCTGCCTTAAGGAAACAAAGGAAAGGGGTCCGGTGCGGCTATCACGACGGGAATTCTCATTGGCGCTGGCGACCACCATGGTCGCGGCACCTGCGGCACGCGCTGCGGTCAAGGGCGGCACGAGCGATGCGGCGTTCACCGCCTTTCTCGATGCGGCTTTCGAGGCCGAGATCGCGCTCGATCCCGAGCAACTGACTCAACTGGGCCGCAAGGAGCAGCAGGACCGGTTCACCGACCCCAGCGATGCTGCGGCCAAAGCGCGGCTTGCGTGGCGCCGGAGCAACGTCGCGGCGATGAAGCGGCAGTTCAAACGCGCTGCGCTCGGCGATGACGCGCGCGTATCCTATGATATGTGGGTGCTCGAACTCGACCGCGCAGAGGCGACCACGATGTGGCGCGGGCATAATTATATCTTCGATCGCAACGGACCGCACACCGGCCTGCCGAACTTCATAATCAATCAGCACCGCGTCGACACGCCGGCGGACATGGACGCCTATGTCGCGCGCGTCACTGCGCTCGGCCCGACGCTCGACGTTTATCTAGATCGCGCCAAGGCTTCGGCGGCGAAAGGCGTGCGCATGCCAGGCTTTGCCTATGACCAGTCGATCGAATTGATTGGGCGCCTCGTCGCGGGGGCACCCTTCGACGGCGGCGCAGACAATGCGTTATTCGCCGATGCCAAAACCAAGACTGCGGGACTGGTGACGTCGGGGCGGATCGATGCCGCCGCCGCCGATCGCTACACCGCGCAAGTCGCTGCGGCGATGACCGGGTCGATGAAGCCCGCTTACGACCGGATCAGTGCATGGCTTACCGCCGACCGCGCCAAGGCTGCGGCCGACCCGCGCGGCGCAGGAGCGCTGCCCGATGGCGCTGCCTATTATAATGCGATGCTGAAGTTGCAGACGACGACCGATATGACCGCCGGCGAAATCCATGACCTCGGCCTATCCGAAGTCGCGCGGATCCGGGCCGAGATGGAAGCGCTGAAAGCGAAGATTGGTTTTGAAGGGAAGCTCGAGGATTTCTTCGTCTTCCTGCGCAGCGACGACCGTTTTTATGTGGCGAACGACGACGCCGGTCGCGCGGCATATCTCAAAATGGCGGAAACCTATCTCGCGGGGATGCGCGCGCGTCTGCCCGAACAGTTCGGGCGGCTGCCGAAGGCCGATCTGATCGTCAAGCGCGTCGAGGCCTTTCGCGAGGAACCGGGCGGCGCGGCGCATTATTCGTCAGCGGCGCTCGACGGATCGCGGCCCGGCATCTTCTACGTCCATCTCGCCGACACGCGCGCGACGCCGACCTATGAAATCGAAGGCACGGTCTATCACGAGGGCCATCCGGGCCATCACATGCAGATCGCGCTTGCGCAGGAAATGACCGGCACGCCTGAATTTCGGAAGAATTATTTCTATGGTGCCTATGGCGAAGGCTGGGCGCTTTATGTCGAGCGGCTCGCTAAAGAGATGGGGTTCTACACCGATCCCTATAGCGATTTCGGTCGGCTGGGGCGCGAGATATGGCGCGCCATTCGCCTTGTCGTCGATACGGGTATCCACGCCAAGGGATGGAGCGAGGCTGAGGCGCTCGCCTATTATACCGCGAATTCCCCGCAGCCACTGGGTAAGATCCGCTCCGAAATCCGCCGCTATTTCGTCATGCCGGGGCAGGCGACGTCGTATAAGGTTGGCATGCAACGCATTCTGGCATTGCGCGAGCGGGCGCGGACGGCGCTCGGGGCACGCTATGATCAGCGAGTATTTCACGAAATCATCCTCGGCCGCGGTTCGGTGCCGCTGCCGGTGCTCGAAGCGCAAGTCGAACGCTGGATCGCCGCACCCGGCTGAAGGGGTGCGGCGTTCGCAACGACCGGCAGAACATTCAATATAAAGTCTTTGCCGCATGTTGTGCTGCGCAAGCAGCTCGCTGCGGACTCTCGCAACTGCGCAAAAAGGCCAGATTGATATTGTAATTGCGAATCGTTCTCGATAATGCCGCCCCCATCATTCCTTTTCAGAAACTTCCATGCACTCACCCACGCCCACGCGACCGGCGACGAAGAAAAGCCGGAAAGCCTTTTGGCTGAAGCAGCTCCACATGTGGCACTGGATGAGTTCGGCTGTCAGCCTGATCGGCGTGCTGTTGTTCGCGATCACCGGATTCACGCTTAACCACGCTGCGGATATCGAAGCGTCGCCGGTCGTCACGCAAAAGTCGGCGCAAATGCCGACCGCGCTGCTGACGCGGCTCAAGGCGTCGGTGCCCGAAGCCGAAAAAGCGCCGCTGCCGGTTGATGTTGCCACTTGGGTCGAAGACAGTTTCCCGGTGAAGGCGTCGGGCGAGGCTGAATGGTCCGCCGATGAAGTCTATCTCGCCGCGCCGCGTCCCGGCGGTGACGCGTGGGTTGCGATCGATCTTACGACCGGTGCGGCGTCGAGCGAAGTCACCAGCCGCGGCTGGATTTCCTACCTCAATGATCTCCACAAAGGGCGCAATTCGGGCGGCGAGTGGAGCTTGTTCATCGACATATTCTCCTTCGCCTGTCTGGTTTTCGCGATCACGGGCCTGTTCCTGCTCCAGCTTCACTCGGCGAAACGCAAAAGTACCTGGCCGCTCGTCGGCTTCGGGCTCGCAATACCTGCCGCGATCGCCATCATCTACATTCATTAGGGAGACCATCATGCAGCTTTCCACCCCTGCGCGCATCCTCGGCGGTACGATCGGCCTTGGCGCGGTCCTTGCTGCGCCTGCGTTCGCCGCCGACCCGGGCACGATGGATGTGACGATCAACATTCCGCGGCTGAAAGTTGCCGAATATCACAAGCCCTATGTCGCTATCTGGGTGGAAAAGGCAGGCGGCACGGCAAAGACCGTCGCCGTCTGGTATGATTATGACATGAAGGCGAACGAGGGCACGAAGTGGCTTCGCGATGTGCGCCAGTGGTGGCGTGCCTCGGGCCGGTCGATGACCTTCCCCGCCAATGGCATCACGGGCGCGACGCGCGCCCCCGGTGCGCACAAGGTCTCGTTCACCCGCGCGCAGCTCGGTGCGACTGCGCCCGGCGCCTACACGCTGGTGATTGAGGCGGCGCGCGAGGTCGGCGACCGCGAAGTTTTGCGTATTCCGTTCACCTGGCCGGCAAAGGCCGGGGCAGGCGGGCGCGCCGCTGGAAAAACTGAATTGGGAGCCGTCTCGGTTTCCTTCCGCTGAGCTTGAAAAGGACAGAAATATGAAGAAGCGAATTTGGGGTTTCGCCGCGACTGCAGCGCTTGCGGCGCTGGTTTCTGTTCCGGCATCGGCGCACCGCCAGTGGATGATGCCATCGTCGACCGTGCTGTCGGGCGATGATGTGTGGGTCACCGTCGACGCCGCGGTGTCGAACGATCTTTTCTATTTTGAACACCAGCCGATGCGGCTCGACGCATTGAAGGCCTGGGCGCCCGACGGCACCGAAGCTGCGATCGAGAATAAGTCGACGGGTCGCTATCGCAGCACCTTCGACGTTCATTTGACGCAAAAGGGCACGTGGCGGATCGCGTCGGTATCCGATGGCGTGATGGGCAGCTATGACCTTGCCGGCAAGACCGAGCGCCTGCCGCGCGGCACCACGACCGACAATCTCGCCGAGCGCATTCCAGCAGGCGCGACCAATGTGAAGACCGCCGAATCGAACAATCGCAACGAGATTTTCGTGACGGTCGGCGAGCCGACGACGACTCTGTTCAAGCCGACGGGCAAGGGCATCGAACTTGTGCCCGTTACGCACCCGAACGACCTGATTTCGGACGAGGCCGCGACGTTCCAGTTCCTGCTCGACGGCAAGCCCGCTGGGGGTCTGCCTGTCACGGTGATTCCCGGCGGCATCCGTTATCGCGACCAGCTCGGCCAGATGGACCTAAAAACCGGTGCCGACGGCAAGGTTGAAATCAAATGGGCCGCGCCCGGCCTCTATTGGCTGAACGTCACGACGCCGCAGACCGAGCGCGAAGAAGGCGCACCCGAACCGGCAACGCCGCCGGCGCCGCAGCGCCGCGCAAGCTATGTCACGACGCTGGAAGTGCTCGCGCCCTGACCGACCGCATACTGATCCCCCGCGCGTTGACGCCCGCCGCTTTTGCCGGGCGCGACGCGGGGGCGACGGTTCAATCCTTCTCGGGCGAAAGCATGGGAACAGACTGGTCGCTGCAGGCGGTGTTGCCGCCCGCGGCGACGGTGGCTGGCATCCAGGCCGCGCTCGATCTGGTCGTCGCGCAAATGAGCCAGTGGGAACCCGATTCCCATCTGTCGCGCTTCAACCGGTCCGCGCCCGGCATCTGGCATGAAGTGCCGAGCGAACTGGCGCATGTCGTTGCGACAGCGATCGAGATCGCCGGCAGAAGCGGTGGCGCTTTTGATCCGGGTCTGGGCCGCCTGACAGACGCATGGGGTTTCGGCAGCAAACTCCCCGTCCAGCATATACCCGAGGCATCTGATACCCTGACAGGCCGGACGATTGAATTCGACGCCGCCACGCAGCGCGTTCGACGTGGGGAGGGCGCGGCTCTCGATCTGTCGGGCATTGCCAAAGGCTATGGCGTCGACCTTGCGGCCGAATGGCTGCTCGATAACGGTGTCCGGCACTTTCTTCTCGAAGTCGGAGGCGAACTGCGCGGGGAGGGAATTCGCCCGGACGGACAGCCATGGTGGGTCGACGTCGAAATGCCGCCGACATCGTCCATCCCCGCCTGGCGCATCGCGCTACACGATCTGTCGGTTGCCACATCGGGCAATTACCGCCGCGGCTTCAGCGTGGACGGACAGCATTATTCGCACAGCTTCGACCCGAAGACCGGCCAGCCGATCGTCAGCGGCGTTTCGTCGGTGACGGTGCTGCACCGTCACTGCATGGTGGCCGACGGCTGGGCGACTGCA
>JAURVS010000436.1 GCA_030655355.1 Sphingopyxis sp. | reverse complement strand
CCGTTACCGACAACTTCGAACTGACGCTGACGGTCATGAACTTGCTCGACAAGGATCCGCCGACGGTTGGCTCGAACATCGGTTCGACGACCTTCAACAGCGGCAACACCTATCCGTCGACCTATGACGCGATCGGTCGCCGTTATGCGGTCGGCGCGCGTCTGAAGTTCTAATCGGACATCGACACGAAAAGGAAAGGCGGGCCTTGTGCCCGCCTTTTTTTTTGCCTCACCACCCGACGTCGGTTATCGCCGTCATATGACCAATGCGGATATTGTGAGCCTTTTGACTGCTGCGACGCACGCAAGACGCAGTGGCGATCTTCAACAGGCGGCCGATCATTTGCACGCAGCCCTGGCGCGGGCGCCGCGCGATCCTGTTGTGCTCAACGGTTTGGGAATGATGGCGCTCGACGAGGGCAGATTTCCGGAGGCGTGTAACTATTTCGGGCGCGCGATCGAGGCGGATGCGACGGCGCCCGAGCTATGGATGAATCTCGCCAAGGCACACCGATCGGCTTGCGACGATGAGAAAGAAGCGGACAGCCTCGATCAAGCTCTGGCGATCGATCAGCGGCACTTTATGGCAAATGTCCGCCGCGCCGAATTGCATGAGAAACGCGGAGAGAAGGCTGGTGCGATGCACCGCTGGTCGGGTGTCCTAGCGCTTGCGGAAGCGATGGATCAGACAAACCCGTCGCTCGATCAGGTTCTTATGCACGCGCGTCGCTATATCGCGCAGGTCGCCCAGGGATTTGAAGAAAGTCTTTCACCGCGGCTTGCAATATTCCGCGACAGCGATCCCGACCCGCTGACATTGCGGCGCTTCGAGGCTTGCGTTGGCGGTGTGCTAGGTCGCCGCCGCGTTTACGCCAATGAATGTCACGGGCTTCATTATCCGTTCCTCCCCGCCGACGAGTATTTTGATCGCGACCACTTCTCTTGGCTCGGCGAACTCGAATCGCAGACCGACGTCATTCGCGACGAGCTGTTGGCTTTACTAGCAACAGGGACCGAGGGGATGGTGCCCTATGTCCGTCAAGAGCCCGGGACGGCGGCAAACAAGTGGACCGCGCTCAACCAGTCGCCCGACTGGAGCGCCTTCTTCCTGTGGAAGCATGGCGAGCGTCAGGACGACGCCTGTGCGCGCTGCCCACAAACCGCTGCCCTGCTCGAAACTCTACCGATGTCAAACATTCCGGGCCGTTCACCCAGCGTGTTCTTCTCGCTGCTCCGTCCGGGCGCCCACATTCCTCCGCACACCGGCGTCACAAATGTTCGCAGTATCGTTCATTTGCCGCTCGTCGTGCCGCAAGGCTGCACATTCCGCGTGGGCGGAGAAACGCGTTCATGGGAAGAGGGGCAAACGTTTGTCTTCGACGACACGATCGAGCATGAAGCGTGGAACAAAAGCGACGCGTTGCGGGCTGTCCTGATTTTTGATGTGTGGAATCCCCATCTGTCCGAATCGGAACGCGACATGCTTCGCGGTCTGTTCCAAGAGATGATCGATTACGGCCTTGATGGAGATACCAGTATAGATGATTGATGGACTGGATTTAACCGATATTGTAGGTGACTTCATCCTTCACGAAGAGAGTTGATCGATGTCGCATTTCATCTTGGCGTTTCTTCTTCTTGGTTCCGGAACCGAAGCGGCGCCGCCCCCCACCGCGCCCGCCGCTGATCCGTTGATTTGCAAGAGGTTCGACGAAACAGGGTCGCTCGCGCGCAAGCGAAAAGTCTGCAAGACTAAGTCAGAATGGAGCAAGTCGACGTCTGAACTGCAGGATACAATGAATCGCTTCGTCGAGGAACGCCGCGGTCGTCCGCCAACGGGCAACTGATCAGGCCCACCGGCCCGTAGCCTTGGCCGCCGCATGGCTACGGGCATAAGTTTTCAACGCATTGACATTCCGGCGGTCTTACCCGGCGCTGAGTTTCAGCGCACCATCGCCCTCGTCGACCCTGATCGTCGAACCGTCTTTCACTTCGCCCTTCAGGATCAGATCGGCAAGTGGATCCTGCAGATATTTCTGCACCGCGCGTTTCAACGGGCGCGCGCCATAGACAGGATCATAGCCGACGCGGCCGAGCCACGCGCGCGCGGCATCGGTGAGGTCGAGCGTCACCTTGCGATCGGTGAGGAGTTTCTGCACCCGCGCGACCTGAATATCGACGATCCCGCCCATATGCTGCTGCGCCAGCCGGTTGAAGAGCACGATCTCGTCGAGCCGGTTGAGGAACTCGGGCCGGAAATGCGCGCGCACGATTTCCATCACCGCAGGCTCGGCCTGTTCGACCGGCGCGTCGTCGGGGAGCGAAGCGATCGCCTGACTGCCGAGGTTCGACGTCAGGATGATCAGCGTGTTGGTGAAGTCGACCGTGCGGCCTTGCCCGTCGGTGAGGCGCCCGTCGTCGAGCACCTGCAGCAGGATGTTGAAGACATCGGGGTGCGCTTTTTCGACCTCGTCGAACAGCACGACCTGATAGGGACGGCGGCGCACCGCTTCGGTGAGCGTTCCGCCCTCTTCATAGCCGACATAGCCCGGGGGCGCACCAACGAGCCGCGCGACGCTGTGCTTTTCCATGAATTCGGACATGTCGATGCGGACCATCGCATTGTCATCGTCGAACAGGAACCGCGCGAGCGCTTTGGTGAGCTCGGTCTTGCCGACGCCGGTGGGGCCGAGGAAGAGAAACGATCCGAGCGGCCGATTGGGGTCCTGCAACCCGGCGCGTGCGCGGCGAACCGCGGTCGATACGGCGCGGACGGCTTCGTCCTGCCCGATCACGCGCTTGGCCAGCGTGCTTTCCATCGAAAGCAATTTCTCGCGCTCGCCTTCCATCATCCGGTCGACGGGGATTCCGGTCCATTTGCTGACCACTGCGGCGATATCGTCGGCGGTGACTTCTTCGCGCAGCATTGCGTTGCTGGTGATCGCCTGCGCCTCCTCAAGCTGCTTTTCGAGCCCGGGAATGGTGCCATAGCTGAGCTCACCCGCCTTTGCGAGATCGCCGGCGCGTTGCGCCTGGTCGAGCGCCGAGCGTGCGACGTCGAGCTCCTCCTTGATCTTCGCCTCGGCGTGGATCTTGTCCTTCTCGGCCTTCCACTTTTGGGTAAGCCCCGCCGATTGCTGCTCGAGATTGGCCAAATCGGCCTGCAAGGTCGCAAGCCGGTCCTTCGACGCGGCGTCGTTCTCCCTCGACAGCGCCGATTCCTCGATCTTCATCTGGATGATCCGGCGGTCGAGCGTCTCGATCTCTTCGGGTTTCGATTCGACTTCCATGCGGATGCGGCTTGCCGCCTCGTCCATGAGGTCGATCGCCTTGTCGGGCAGGAAACGGTCGGAGATGTAGCGGTTCGACAGCGTTGCGGCGGCGACGATCGCGCCGTCGGTGATCCGCACGCCATGGTGCAGCTCATATTTCTCTTTCAACCCGCGCAAGATCGAGATCGAATCCTCGACCGTCGGTTCGCCGACAAACACCGGCTGAAAGCGCCGCTGCAGCGCCGGATCTTTTTCGACATGCTTGCGATATTCGTCGAGCGTCGTCGCGCCGATGCAGTGGAGTTCACCGCGCGCGAGCGCGGGTTTGAGCAGGTTCGACGCGTCCATCGCGCCCTCGCCCTTGCCGGCGCCGACCAGCGTGTGCATCTCGTCGATGAACAGGA
>JAURVS010000433.1 GCA_030655355.1 Sphingopyxis sp. | reverse complement strand
TCGCCGGGTAACGGGCGGCGGACGGGAATGGCCCAGGGGCCGGCGGGATCGTTGGGCGTGTTCGCGGTGCTATCGTTCATGCCCGCAAACCTAGGGATGCGCCCAGCCCTTGGCAATGCACGCTTCGACAGAAGGGCGATCCGTGCCCATCGACAGCATTTACCAATTAATCAGAGCCAGCCTTCGCGGCGATACCATCGCACCGTTTCGGCGAGGGCGTCGTCGGTGTCGCGGCTGGGATACCAAAGGTCGCGCGGCGGGGCGGCGCCTTCGGTCGCGACCCAGTCGGGATGCGCGATATAGCGCGCGCGGTCGGGGGTGAGTTTGGCGCGTTTGCGGCGGACGAATTTGTCGATCTGTCCCCCCGCTTTGAGCAGCAAGGTCGGCGTCGCGAGCGTCGCAAGGCGTTGGCGTCCGACGGCGCGAGCTACGGCGCGGGCAAAGCTGCGATGCGACCAGCCCATCGCACGGCCATCGTCGGGCTCATAGACCTGACCGATGCTGACGCCGCGATCGGCGGCGAGCGCCACGAGCAACCGGGCAAGATCATCGACATAGATTGCCGACATGCGCCCGCTCGGCACCAGCGCGACGCCGCGCCGCGCCATGCGAAACAGGTCGAGCATCTCGGTGTCGCCGGGGCCGAATACTGCGGGCGGACGGACGATCGTCCAGTCGAGGCCGCTGTTCCGCACGATCAATTCGGCGCGCTCTTTCGACCAGCCATAGTTGGAGATGCCGGGTTCGCGCGCGGCGAGCGATGAAATATGGACGAAGCGCGTGACGCCCGCACCGCGCGCCGCCTCGATCACATGGCGTGTCGCGGTGGCATTGCCTGCCTCGAACGCGGCGCGCGTGGGGACGTTGACGACCCCCGCGATGTGCATGACGACGTCGCTGCCTGCAGCCATTTCTGCGAGGCTGTTGGTGTCATCGAGCGCGCCCGCGATCCATGTCACGCCCTCGCGCTCGGGTTGCGGGCGACGGGTCAGTGCGCGGACATGCCAGCCCGCCGCGACTGCATCGCGCATCGTTGCCCCGCCGACGAAGCCGGTGGCGCCGGTCATCGCCAGCACGCGCTGCTTCACAGCAGCACCATATGATCGCGATGCACCATCGCACTGCGCGGCGCATAGCCGAGCGCGGCCTCCTGCGCTTCGCGGCCGAGCCCGACGATGTTGGCGGCGTCGGCGCCCGGATATTCGGAAAGGCCGCGCGCGATAACGCGCCCGTCAGGTCCAGCGATGTCGAGGATATCGCCGCGTGCGAAGCTGCCGCCGACTGCGGTCACGCCCGCCGCGAGCAGGCTCGCGCCGCCTTGCAGCGCCCGGGCAGCACCCGCGTCGATATCGATCCGGCCCTTTGCGGTGAGGCCGCCCGCGAGCCACGCCTTGCGCGCGCTCGCGCCCTTTTCGGCGACGAACAGGCTGTGCCGTGCTGCAGTCGACAGCGGTCGATCGATGCGCCCCGAGGCAATGGCGAGATGCGCGCCCGCTGCGTTCGCGATGCGCGCCGCCGCAATTTTCGACACCATGCCACCTGAGCCCATGCCCGACGCCGATCCCGTGTCGGCCATCGCCTCGATCGCGGCGTCGATCCGTTCGATGCGCGCGATATGCATCGCGCCATCTTGCGCCGGATTGCGGTCGTACAGGCCGTCGATGTCGGAAAGCAGGATCACGCCGCCCGCCGCTGCGGCTTGTGCGACGCGCGCCGCGAGGCGATCATTGTCGCCGAAACGGATTTCCTCGGTCGCGACGCTGTCATTTTCGTTGATGACCGGGACGACGCCGAGGCTCAGCAACCGGTCAAGTGTCGCGGCGGCGTTGAGATATCGGCGGCGATGTTCGAGATCGTCGAGCGTGACCAGCATCTGTGCAGCGGTCAGCCCTTCGGCTCCCAGCACATCGGCCCACACCTGCGTCAGGGTGATCTGCCCGGTTGCTGCCGCCGCCTGCGCATCCTCGAGTGACCCGCGTCCGCCCTTGGCGAGCCCCAGTCGCCGTGCGCCGAGCGCGATCGCCCCCGACGAAACGACCGCAACCTGCTGGCCCGCGCGCGTGCGTTCGGCGATGTCGGCGGCAATTCCGACAAGCCAGTCGCGCCGCACCGCGCCATCGGGGTCGACGAGCAGCGCTGATCCGATCTTGACGATCAGCCGCGGACAGGAGGAGGGCGCAAACAACATACGGCCGCCGATAGCGCGATGCGCGCGCGCAGCCAAGCGGGACGGGAGATTAAGGATGAACCCCAACTTTCGTGATCCCGGGCTTCACCCGGGATGACGTTAATCGAGGATCGGCCTAGCGGCTTCCGCCGAAAGTATAGCTCAGCGCGATGCCGCCCGACGGTTGGCTCCGCGAACCAAGTTCACGGGTGATGGGCGAGTCTGCCGCATCGCCGACGAGGCGGTCGTATCGACCGTAAACCGCGATACCCCATCGCTTGCCAAGCATACGGTGATAACCGGCCGTCACGCCGACCGACTGGATGCCGCCGCCCGGATCATAAGCGGTGAGCCCGGAGATCACTGCGGCGGCGGGGGTCACACCGAAATAAGCGCGCGTATATTTAGCGTCGCCCAGCGTCACGCGCGGTCCGACCGAGAAGAGCCAATCGTCGCCTTGCCGCGCAACATAGTCGGCGCTGACTTCGCCGGTCCATCCCTTGTGACCGGTGATCCCCTTGCGGCCTTCGATGCGGACGCGAAGCTCGGGAGTCAGATTGACCTGGCCGAATGCACCTGCCTCGACCGACAGGCCGACTTTAGGCAGATCGGCGCCGATATCGGAAGCAGTGCGCTTGCCGATGAAGCCAAACGCGGGGCCAAAGGCGAAACTGCCCGAACGAAGCAGCGGCGAGCCGAAGCTCTCGTCGGGTGCTTCGAACACAAATTCGCTGTCGCGGGTTCGCGAGACGTCGACATAGGGGCCCACGCTGAACTTGTCGGCGCCGGGCCAGGAGGGCGACAATTGCGGCCCGAGGATGACGCGCGTACGCCTTTCGCCGCTATTATCGTTCTCCTGCGCCTGTACAGGGAGCGAGCTAAGCACGAGAATGGGAGAAGCGTAGAGTAACAGGCGGGGAGCTTTTCGGCGATCGGCCATCAGGAATTCCTTTTCGTTCCTAGTCAAAGCGCCCGCTTGGCTCTTTCGTTCCTAGATTGGCGACCAATCTGTCGTTTCTTCGCCGTCGCTATTTTCGCCAACCGGAGTCACTTTGCGTTTTTCGGGGCCGATGATCTCAAGCAATTTGTCGAGCACGGGGCCGACACCTTCGCCGCTCGCGCCCGACAGCGCCATTACAGGATGCCCGCTTTCCTCGGCGAGTTCGGCGGACAGCGCCGCGACGAGTTCCTCGTCGAGCGTATCGATCTTGTTGAGCGCGACGATAACCGGCTTGTCGACAAGGTCGGCGCCATAGGCTTCAAGCTCATCGCGCACGATGCGATAGCTGGTTGCGACATCCTCGTCGTTCGCATCGACCAGATGCAGCAAAACGCGGCAGCGTTCGATATGACCGAGGAAGCGGTCGCCGACCCCGGCCCCGTCCGCGGCGCCCTCGATCAGACCGGGGATGTCGGCGACGACAAATTCCTGCCCCTTGTGGCTGACGACCCCGAGTTGTGGGCGGAGCGTCGTGAAGGCATAGGCGCCGACCTTTGCCTGCGCGTTGGTGACGCCGTTGATGAAGGTCGATTTGCCCGCATTGGGCAGACCGACGAGGCCGGCGTCGGCGAGCAGCTTCAGCCGCAGCCACACCCACAATTCTTCGCCGGGCCAACCCGGACCATGCTGGCGCGGCGCGCGGTTCGTCGATGTCTTGTAACTCGCATTGCCGCGACCGCCGTCGCCGCCGCGCAGGAAGACGATCTGTTCGCCTTCCTTGGTCAAATCGGCGAGCAGACTGCGATCCTCGTCGTCGTCGAGAATCTGAGTGCCGATCGGCACCTGGACGATCAGGTCGGGGCCGCCCGCGCCGGTGCGGTCGCGTCCAGCGCCAGGGGTGCCGCGCTTCGCTTTGAAATGCTGCGTATAGCGAAAGTCGATGAGCGTGTTGAGACCCGCGACGGCTTCGAAAATAATATCGCCGCCCTTGCCGCCATTGCCGCCATCGGGCCCGCCATATTCGACATATTTCTCGCGTCGGAAGCTGACGGCGCCGGGGCCGCCGTCGCCGGACTTAATGTAGATTTTGGCTTGGTCGAGGAAATGCATGGTGGGGCCTTTAGGGCGTAAACTTGACTATAGATCAAGCTCCGTTCGTGCCCAGCGAAGTCGAGACACCCATCAAAATGGCGCAAGGCCGATGGGCATCTCGACTTCGCACGATGCGAACGGAATGAATGGATTTCCGCGCCCCCTAGCGTGCGCGACACAAAATTACCAGCCCTTAGCCCTGCGGCTTGCCGCCATGCTCCGTCCAGAATTTGGCAATCCGCCCCGTAATCAATTCGGTTGCAAGCACGCGCGACGTATCGCGCGGCAGGCCCAGCGCCTCGGCCATCGGCCCGCCAAGCTGCGCGTCACCCAGCGCCATGAGCACCAGCGCCAACGTATCTTCGTGCATCAGCCGCTTTTCGTGCGCGTCGGGCGACATGCCATCGATCAGCTTGTGGATCGCGGCGACGATAGGGTCGAGCGCATCCTCATTGCCCGTTGCCGCCATCCACGTCGCGAGCGCCCCTGCGCCGCCTTCGTTGAAGGCGTCGAAGGCCAGGTCGACGATCTCGCGCACATTGCGTTCGCCCGGCGGAGATTCGGCCATTTTCTTGCCAATCGTCGCGCATACGGTTTCGGCCTGATAGGCGGCGAGCGCCTTTTGCAGCCCCGCGGCGCTGCCGAAATGATGCAGCAGGTTCGCGTGCGTGCGGTCGATGCGCCCCGCAACGGCTTTCAGCGTCACGGCCGCCGGCCCCATTTCGATCAATATATGGCGCGCCGCCTCGAGTGCCGCCGACCGGCTTTCCTCAGGACTCAGGCGCTTCTTAACTATTGACATATATGTAAGTAAACCCTATTTTCTGGCCCCACACTCCTTTTCGACGGTATGAGCCATATGTCCAGCCTTTCCCATGTCCCGACCCCGCACGATTTGTCGATCACGCCGCGCGACATGCGCTTTGGCCGCGACGACAAGCAGGGTCGCTGGTGGCTGAACGGCGACCCGATCGCGTCGGCATTCCACACCGCCTTGTCGGTCACCTTTCCGCGCGGCGAGGCCATGTTCATCGAGGCGGTGAAGGCGCATCGCGACGGAGTGGACGAAAAACTGGCGCGCGAGATCCGCGCCTTCACCCAGCAGGAAGTGATCCACAGCCGCGAGCATGTCGTCTTCAACAAGAAGGCTGCCGAGGCGGGATACGACCTCAGCGAGCTCGAAGCCGATGTGAATCAGGTTCTCGACCTCATCAAGACGCGCCCGCAGATCGTCAACTTGATGGCGACGATCGCGCTCGAACATTATACCGCGATGATGGCAGCCGTGATGCTGCGCGACGACAGCATGTATGCCGGCGCCGAGCCTGAATGGGCCGCCTTGTGGAAATGGCATGCGATCGAGGAGATCGAGCATAAGGGCGTCGCTTATGACACCTGGCTTCATGCGACCAAGGATTGGAGCCGGTTCAAGCGCTGGCGCGCCAAGTCGCTGATGATGATCCTCGTCACCACGCGCTTCTGGCCGAAACGCGTCAAAGGCATGAAGTTGCTGCTTGAGCAGGATGGCCTCACCGGCTGGCGCGTGACCGCGCGCATCTGGTGGTATCTGCTCGGCACGCCCGGCGTGTTGCGCAAGAGCTTCTTGCCCTGGCTCAGCTATTTCATGCCCGGTTTCCATCCGTGGAATCACGACGACCGCGCGCTGATCAAGAAATATGAAAGCGATTATGCCGACGCAATCATGCCGGCGCATTCGTCGACAGCGCGCCCGGAATTGGCAGCGGCTGCGGCCTGACCTGCCGCCTCAGTCGGGCATGGGAACCAGCCGCGTCGGTGCGATCCGGTAACCCCAGACGCAGAGGCCGAGCATGAAGAGATTCGACACGAGGTCGATCGCCATCAGGCGCGTCATCACCGGCACCACGAACACGAAATAATAGTTGAACCAAAAGAAGGGTAGCAGCGCCGCCCCGTAAATTGCGAAAGTGCTGCGCGTCCAGCGGCTGAACGCGATGAACAGCCCGCCAAGTACCGCCTGCGCGCCGAAGCAGCCGAAGAGCAATGCGCTCGTCGTGCTGAGATGCTGATATTCGGGGGTAATTCCCAATCGCTCGACCATGTGCGGCGCGACGAGGCACCACGCGCCGAGGACGAGAAAGGGCAGGGCGAGCAGGCGCTGCGGCCAGAGCGGGGTCAACATCGCATTCTCCTATCAGTGTCCCATTATTCCGCCAATCCCGGGCTGGACGCGGCGGCGATCGTCCCATATTCCTTTGCGTGGGGGTGGAGGGGACCATGCAACCACAGATGAGCGCGGCGGAAGTCACGCAGTTCGAACTACAATTGGCGGGGCTTGGATCGCTGCTTGAATTCGGATGCGGCGGCAGCACGCTGGTCGCGGCACGGCAGGTGCGACGGATCGTCAGTGTCGATAGCGACCCCGTCTGGCTGGGCAAGGTCCAGAGCGAAGTCGCGCGCGAGGTCGTCGAATTCACGCCTGTTCACGCCAATATCGGGCCCGTCGGCGAGTGGGGCTATCCTACCGACGAGGGCCGGATCCGCGACTGGCCGCGCTATCACGCGCATATCTGGCGCAGCATGGGGGGCAGCCCCGATGCGGTGCTGATCGATGGGCGCTTTCGCGTGGCGTGCCTGTTGCAGGCGGTGATCCATTGCAAACCCGACTGTGTTCTTCTCTTCCACGACTTTTTCGACCGGCCGCATTATCATGTGGTGTTGAAGCATGTCGACGTGTTGGCGCGCGTCGATACGCTTGCAGTCCTGCGCACGAAGCCGATGGTCGACGGAAAGACCGTATTGCACGATCTGTTTGACCATTATCTGGTCCCCGATTGACCGGCCGGGCCGGCTTGGGCAAACCGGCGACCATGTCGACCAAAATCATTTCATTGCCGCCCATCATCGAAACCGAACGGCTTCGCCTGCGGCCGCAGCGTCTTTCGGACAAAGATGTTCATATCGCGATGTGGGCCGACGAGCGCGTCACGCGTTTTATCGGCGGCGAGCCACGCGCACCCGACGTCAGCTGGGGAAAATATCTGAGTTCGGCAGGTCTGTGGCCGGTGATGGGTTTTGGCTACTGGGTGTTCGCCGACCGGGCGACCGACGCGCTCGTCGGCATGGGCGGGCTCAGCTATTTTTGCCGCGGTATCCCCGAACTTGAGGGGCATCCCGAGGCGGGCTGGGCATTTGACGCCGATCATTGGGGGGCGGGCTTTGCGACCGAGGCGATGCGCGCGGCGCTTGGCTGGGCGGACGAGAATCTCGATGCAGCAGAGGTGCGTTGCATCATCGATCCGGGCAATGACGCGTCGGAACGCGTGTCGGCAAAGCTCGGCTTCCGCCGGATCGGCGAAAGCGATGCCTTGGGGCACATCGTCGCAATTTATGCGCGGCCGCGCGGGGGTTAAGCCGGCTCGACCACCAACAAGCCGCCTTCGGCGCTGACGACGCGGACCTTCGTGCCCTCGGCGACATCGGGGCCGCGCACCGGCCATTCGCCGTCGCCGACTTTGGCGCGCCCGCGTCCGTCCTCGATCGCCTTCGTGACCGTCAGCACTTCGCCGATCAGGCGGCCCGCGCGCTGGTTGAGATAGGGGTCGGTCGTCGTGATCGGGTTCGCCTTCAACCAGCGACGTGCGCCATAAAGCGCGACGAACGATAGTATCGCAAAGATGCCGAGCTGCGCCGGGATGCCGAGCGGCAGAATCCACGCAATCAGCCCCGTAACGATTGCGGCGAAGCCCAGCCAGATCAGGAAAAAGCCGGGCGCGACGATTTCGGCGGCAGCGAGCAGGACACCGAGCGCAAGCCACGCCCAATGCGGTTCGAGGTTGGCGAGCCAATCGGGCATGTCAGGCGCCCGCCTTGCGTTCGAACGCGTCCTTCGCCAACTCGCCGATGCCGCCGAGCGTGCCGATCAACTGCGTCGCCTCGACGGGGAACAGGATCGTTTTGCTGTTCGGGCTGGTCGCGAACTGGCTCACGGCTTCGACATATTTTTGCGCGATGAAATAGTTGATCGCCTGTGCATTGCCGCCTGCGATGGCGTCGGACACCATCTGCGTCGCCTTGGCTTCGGCCTCGGCTTCGCGTTCGCGCGCTTCGGCGTCGCGGAAGGCGGCCTCGCGGCGGCCTTCGGCCTGCAGGATCTGACCCTGTTTCTCGCCCTCGGCGCGCAAGATTTCGGACGCGCGAGCGCCTTCGGCTTCGAGGATGTTTGCGCGCTTTTCGCGCTCGGCCTTCATCTGGCGGGCCATGGCGTTCGAGATGTCGGCGGGCGGGCGAATGTCTTTGATCTCGACGCGCGTGATCTTGACGCCCCACGGCGTCGTCGCATCGTCGACGACGTGCAGCAGGCGCGTGTTGATCTCGTCGCGCTTCGACAGCGTTTCGTCGAGGTCCATTGACCCCATCACGGTGCGCAGGTTCGTCGTAGTCAGGTTCATGATCGCCAGATACAGATCGCTGACTTCGTAGGCCGCCTTGGCGGCATCGAGCACCTGGAAGAAGACGACGCCATCGACGGCGACCATCGCATTGTCCTTGGTGATGATTTCCTGGCCCGGAATGTCGAGAACCTGTTCCATCATGTTCACTTTGCGACCGACGCGGTCGAAAATCGGCATGATGAAGTTCAGCCCCGGCTGCGCGGTGTGGGTGAACCGACCAAAGCGTTCGATCGTATAAGCAAAGCCCTGCCGCACGGGAGTTAGCGCCCATAGCAAGAACACCAGCGCCAGTACGACTGCCGCAATCGCCACATAACCCATCGATCATCCCCTCGGCAAAAATCACTTTGTAAAGCAGCGTTCCTTATTGCGGCAATGGTCCGCCTGCGCCACAGAAAAGCGCATGACCCCAAGTGAATATGCCCCCCGCTCGCTCCTCTATGTTCCCGGCTCGAACGGCCGCGCGCTTGACAAGGCATCGGGTCTTGCTGCCGATATGCTGATCATCGACCTTGAAGATGCGGTGCCCGCCGATCGCAAGGTCGAGGCGCGCGCAGCGATGCGCGCGGCGGTGTCGGCGGGGTTTGCCGGGAAGCGCGTCGCGGTGCGGGTCAATGCGACGGGCACCGCCGAGCAAGCGGATGACCTCGCATCGCTCGACGGGTTGAAAATCGATGCCGTTGTGCTTCCCAAAGTCGACGCGCCGTCCGATCTCGGCCCTCTGCGCGGCGTTGGCCTTCCGATCCTAGCGATGATCGAAACTCCCGCCGCCATCTATGCTGCGCCGGCCATTGCCTCCGACCCGGCCGTCGCCGGATTGATCGCAGGGCTCAATGATCTGGCGCACGAATTGAAGCTGCCCGACGGGATGGACCGCGGGGCGATGAGCCATGCGATCCAGGCGATTGTGCTGGCTGCGCGAGCGGGCGGCGTGTGGGGATTCGATGGTGTTTATAATGCGATCGACGATGCGGCGGGTTTCGCAGCGGAGGCGGCCGAAGGACGGCGGCTGGGCTTCGACGGCAAAACGCTGATCCACCCGTCGCAGGTTGATCCGTGCAACGTCGCGTTCGCACCGTCGGCGCGCGAGATCGCCGCCGCCGAAGCGCTGGTCGCGGCGGCGACCGGCGGTGCGCAGCGGCACGACGGCCGGATGATCGAGGATATGCATGTTGCAGCGGCGCGCGCGCTGCTCGAACGGGCAGGGCGTTCAGCCTGACCGCCGTTCGTCTTTCGACGAACGCGCCTTGCCTGTCATCGGAGGAAATGCGATGCGGCGCCCCCATGAAATCCATCCAATTTCGTGCCGCGATCGCGGCCGTCGCTCTTGTCGCCTGTTCTTCCGCTGCCGTGTCGGCCGCGCCTGCCAAGGCGGATTCGCCAGTCACTGAGGCGCAACTGGCCGATCATATCAAGGTGTTGGCGAGCGATGCGTTTGAAGGTCGCGCCCCCGGCACCGAAGGCGAAGATCGCACGATTGCCTATATCGTCGGCGAATGGGCAAAGGCCGGACTGGAAGCGGTCCCCGGCAGCACGACGCCATGGCTCCAACCGGTCCCCTTCGTCGAGACGCAGGCCGTTAGTGGCACAGCAAAGTTCAAGGTCAACGGCCGCGACTTCGCGCTGGAGGATGACGGGATCATCCTGACCGGCCGCGATCCGTCGGTGACGCTGATCGACGTACCGGCAATCTTCGTCGGCTATGGCGTCGATGGCGCCGGCAAGGTCAATGCCGACGTCAAGGGCAAGCTTGCGATCATGCTGTTCGACAATGCCCCCTTTGGCGACAAGCTGCCGCGCTATCGCGAGCGGCGTCAGTTGCTAGCCGATGCAGGCGCAAGCGCCGTGCTGGTGATCGCGACCGACGCGGTGCCATGGGCGCAACTTCGTGACTCCGCAGGAAGCAAGGCAATGCGCCTCGCCAACGGCAAGCAGGGCGCACCCGTCACAGGCTTTCTGTCGCTCGAAGCTGCCGATGCCTTGCTAAAAAAGGCGGGCGAGAATGGCAGTGCGATGCGTGAATCCGCAAAGTCGGCCGACTATAAGGGCGCTGCATTGCCCGTAACGGTTGGCATCACCGCGCGGTCGGCCGTTCGGCCCTTTGCGAGCAACAATATCATCGCCAAGCTTCCCGGTGCGAAACCCGACGGCAAGGCCGTGCTGTTCCTGGGTCATTGGGATCATCTCGGCATTTGCGGAGCCGAGGGCGACGCCGACCGCATTTGCAATGGCGCGGTCGACAATGCGAGCGGCATCGCGGTGCTGATCGAGGTTGCCAAGCGGCTGGCTTCGGGCACGCGTCCCGATCGCGACATTTATTTCATGGCAACGACGGCAGAGGAAAAGGGGCTGCTCGGCGCCAATTATTTTGCGGATCATCCCGTCGTGCCGCTCGGCGACATCACTGTCGCACTCAACGTCGACACTATCGCGATTTCGCCGCGCGGGACCCCCGTCGCGACGATCGGGCGCGGCAAGCCCGCCTATGATGCGATTGTGCGCGAGGCGGCGACAAAGCTCGGTCGCAAGATCGACGATGATGGCGAAGCCGATGCGTTCATTCAGCGGCAGGATGGCTGGGCGCTTGGCGCCAAGGGCGTCACCTCGCTGATGGTCGGCGGCAGCTTTTCGGACATGACGCTGCTCGAGGCGTTCCTCGGCAGCGATTATCATACCGCCGCAGACAATTTCTCGGACAAGATCCCTCTGGGCGGCGCAGCCGAAGATGCCGACCTGCACGTCGCGCTGGGCCGGGAGTTCGCCGACACCAAGAAGTGGCCGGGTAAATAGAACCCGTCGCCCCCGCCTTCGCGGGGGCGACGTTGGTGTTACGCCGCCTGCTTTGCGCGGTCGGCCATTTCCTGATTGAGCATTTCCGCCAGCAGGAACGCCAGTTCAAGGCTCTGCCCCGCGTTGAGACGCGGATCGCAATGCGTGTGGTAACGGTCGGCCAGATCCATCTGCGTCACGTCCATCGCGCCGCCGGTGCATTCGGTGACATTCTGACCGGTCATTTCGATATGGATGCCGCCACCATGCGTACCCTCGGCGCGGTGCACGGCAAAGAAGCCGCGAACTTCGGCAAGGATGCGCTCGAACGGGCGCGTCTTGTAACCGTTGGGCGTCTTGATGACATTGCCGTGCATCGGGTCGCACGACCAGACGACCGGATGGCCCGATTCCTTCACCGCGCGCACCAGCTTGGGCAGATGCGCCTCAATCTTGTCATGGCCATAACGCGTGATCAGCGTCATGCGGCCGGCGACATGGTTCGGGTTCAGCGTGTCGAGCAGACGCAGAAGCGCATCGGGCTCGAGGCTGGGGCCGCACTTCATGCCGACCGGATTGCCGATGCCGCGCAGATATTCGATGTGCGCCGACCCTTCGAAGCGGGTGCGATCGCCGACCCACAGGAAGTGGCCCGACGTGTCGTACCAGCCGCCAGTCAGGCTGTCCTGACGCGTCAGCGCCTGCTCATAGGGCAGCAACAGCGCTTCGTGACTGGTATAGAAGCTGGTGCCCTTGATCTGCGGGACCGTTTCGGGCGTGACGCCGCAGGCTTCCATGAAGGCGAGCGCTTCGGAAATCCGCGCGGCGGTTTCCTGATATTTCTTCGCCCAAGGGCTGCGGTCCATGAAATCATGCGTCCACGCATTGACCTGGCGCAGATTGGCGTAGCCGCCGTTCGCAAAGGCGCGCAGCAGGTTCAGCGTCGCCGCCGACTGGTTATACGCCTTAATCATGCGCTGCGGGTCGGGCTCGCGGCCCGACTCTTCGAACGCGATGTCGTTGATAATGTCGCCGCGATAGCTCGGCAGCGACACGCCATCGATATCTTCCATGTCGGCTGAACGCGGCTTGGCGAACTGGCCCGCCATGCGGCCCAGCTTCACGACCGGCATTTTCGACGCGAAGGTCAGTACGACCGCCATCTGCAGCAGCACGCGGAACGTGTCGCGGATGTTGTTGGGATGAAATTCGGCAAAGCTTTCGGCGCAGTCACCACCCTGAAGCAGAAACGCCTTACCTTCGGCAACACGGCCCAGATCTGCAGTCAGATCGCGCGCTTCGCCGGCAAAAACGAGCGGCGGATAATTGCTGAGCTCGCGTTCGGCCGCCGCGAGCGCATCGGCGTCGCGATAGGCGGGCAACTGGCGGGCATCTTGCGAGCGCCAGCTATGGGGTTGCCAATTTTTTGTCATTTGCCTGTTCTTCTGGTTCGAATCGAGCGCCGCCATGGCGCGAATGCCCGCCAGACGCAATCGATCCGGCGTGAGCGAACGTGAAAATTAGCATTATCGTGACATTTGCGCACCTATGCTTTTCTTAGGGACCGAAAACTGGTAGTTTATTACAAGCTACGGGAGGCCGTCGAACATGCGATCAAGGCTTGGAGCTATCGACAACGTTATTAACCCGTGACCCGAGCCTGGGTCTCGCAGCGAAGCGATTGGCTATGACGAGTCTCGATTCCGCGTGGTTCCTTTACGGAGCGCTCGCGCTTTTGCTTGCGACAAGCTTTGTCGTGCGGATTGACTATGTCCGCATTGGTCTCGCTGCGGCAGCGCTGGTCGCCTTGCCCTTGGCATTGTTTCGTGGCCCCGACGTGGGCAGCCTGTTGGTGCTTGCCATTCTCGTCGTCAACATCGGCATATTGGGGCGTTTGTGGCTGCGCGGTGCGAACATTCGCTTTTCTGCTGAAGAAGACGAATTGCGCCGCCAGCATTTCTCGAGCCTCGGCGCTTTAGTTGCGCGCGACCTCATCGATCAGGGGCACTGGATTTCCGCGAAACGTGGCGAAGTCCTGATCCGTGAAAGTCAGGCGGCGCCGAGCCTTTTCTATTTGGCCGAAGGGCATGCAACGATCTTGCGTGACGGTCTTGAAGTCGGAAAGCTGACCGATGGCGCGCTGATCGGCGAGGCAACCGTACTCGACGGCACCAATGCCACGGGGACAGTGCTACTTGGCAGCAATTCGCGGCTATGGTTCGTCCCCGCTGCGGCGTTGCGCGCCTATCTGGCCGCCAATCCGGGTATCGCGGGGACGCTGCATGAGGGGTTCGCCCGGGCGCTGCGTGGAAAATTGGCAAGCGCGAATACGCGCCTTGCCGACCGTGCGCCACTTTCCTGACGCGATCGATCTTCTGTGCCTCGAATATGCAATCGGCACCTGCTAAACTTTCTGACATGACGCTGATTCTCTATGGCATTTCGAACTGCGACACGGTGAAAAAGGCGCGGCGCTGGCTCGATGAGCAGAATGTCGCCTACCGCTTTCATGACGTGCGCAAGGATGGGCTCGACGCCGCGAAGCTTCAGGGCTGGATCGACGCGCTCGGCTGGGAAAAGCTGCTCAACAAGGCCGGCACGACGTTTCGCAAGCTGCCCGATGCGCAGAAGGACAGCCTCGACGCCGCTTCGGCGAAGGCGCTGATGCTGGACCAGCCCGCGATGATCCGCCGCCCGGTGGTTGAGGCGGAGGACGCGATCAGCGTCGGCTTTTCCGCGGCAGACTGGCAGGCGCGGTTTGGCGCATGATCCGTTCGCTTGCGGCTCTCACAGCCCTTGCGCTGCTTTCCGGCTGCACATCTGAACCGGTGACCGCGCAATCGACTCTTGATGGCCATTCGCCGATTGTGATCGCGCATCGCGGGGCGTCGGGCGAGCGCCCCGAGCATACGCTCGCCGGATACCGGCTCGCGATCGATCTGGGCGCCGACTATATCGAACCCGATCTCGTGCTGACCAAGGACGGTGTGCTTGTCGCGCGGCACGAGAATGAGATTTCCGAAACGACCGATGTTGCAGAGCACCCCAAGTTTGCGGCGCGCAAGGCGACGAAGACAATCGACGGCCGGGAAGTGACCGGCTGGTTCACGGAGGATTTCACGCTCGCCGAACTCAAGACGCTGCGCGCCCGCGAACGGCTGCCGAAGCTCCGCAGCACCGAATATGATGGCCAGTTCGAGATTCCGACGTTCGAGGAAATCCTCGCTCTGCTCGCCGAGGTCAACAAGGGGCGCAAGACGCCCGTCGGCGTCTATCCCGAAACGAAGCACCCGAGCTATTTTGTCTCGATCGGGCTACCGCACGAGGCGCCGTTGCTCGCGATGCTCGATCGCTTTGGCTATCGCGGCCGCGCCGCGCCGGTGTTCATCCAGAGCTTTGAAGTCGGTAATCTGATGGACCTGCGCGCCGAGAGCGATCTGCCGCTGATCCAGTTGATCGATGCCGCGGGCGGCCCTGCCGACCGTCCGGGGACAAGCTATGCCGCCATGACGTCTCCCGCGGGGCTGAAGATGATTGCTGCCTATGCCGATGGCATCGGTCCGAACAAGGCGATGGTGATCCCGCGCGCTGCACTCGGCCGGCTCGGTGAACCGACCAACCTGGTGCGCGATGCCCATGCTGCGGGGCTCAAAGTTCATCCGTGGACGTTCCGGCGCGAAAACTACTTCCTGCCGCTTGGCGACAAGGGCGGGATCAACCCCGCGGGGCACGGCGACCTTGCCGCGGAAATCAAAGCCTATCTCGACACCGGCATCGATGGCCTGTTCAGCGACAATCCGCGCGAAGCGGTCGCGGCGGTCAGGAAGGGAAAAGCAGAATGACCCGGAAAAACCTCGGCAAAAGCGGCCTGTCGATCCGGCCTTTCGTGCTCGGCGGCAATGTCTTTGGCATGACGGCTGGGCGCGACCCGAGTTTCGCGGTTCTTGACCGCTTCGTCGAGCTTGGCGGCGGGATGATCGATACGGCGGACGTCTATTCGGCGTGGGTTCCGGGACATAAGGGCGGCGAGTCCGAAAGCATGATGGGCGAATGGCTCAAGCAGAGCGGCGCGCGCGACAAGGTCCTGATCGCGACCAAGGTCGGCATGATGCCGGGCGGCCTCAAGCCCGATCGCATCCGCCAAGCCGTCGAGGGCTCGCTCGACCGCTTGGGCGTCGATGTCATCGATCTCTATTTCGCGCACAAGGACGATCCCGACGTGCCGCTGGACGAGATGCTGGGCGCCTTTGCCGAACTGGTCGATGCTGGTACCGTGCGTGCGATCGGCGCGTCCAACTATTCGGCGGAGCGTCTGGCCGAGGCCTTGCGCGTCGCGGACGACGCGGGCCTGCCGCGCTTCACCGTGATGCAACCCGAACTCAACCTGCTCGACCGTGAACAATATGAAGGGCCGTTGCAGGCATTATGCAACGATGAGGGATTGGGCGTCATCACCTATTTCAGCCTCGCCTCCGGCTATTTGTCAGGCAAATATCGCACGTCCGACGATCTTGGCAAAAGCGCACGCGGCGGGCGGGTCAAACCCTATCTGGAAGGCAAGGGGCCTGCCGTGCTTGCGATCATGGACCGCATTGCCGCCGAAACCGGCGCCACCCTGTCGCAAATCGCACTTGCCTGGGTCGCGCAGCAGTCCGGCGTGACCGCGCCGATCGCGAGCGCGACGACTGTGGCGCAACTCGACGAACTGCTTGGCAGCGAGGGCCTGACGCTCACCGACGAACAGCTCGCGGCGTTGAGCGCCGCCTAGCCGCAGCGTTTTCGTGATCGCTGCGCGCCCGCGAAGAGGGGCTTTGCCGCTTTCGTCTTGCCATTTTAACGGCTAGACCCTCGCGCCATGTCCACACTGCCTAAAACCCTCACCTTCGACACCTCGACCAGCCGCGCCAATCCGACGCCGCAGCCGATGAAACGCCTGACCGTGCCGCGTATCCGACAGCGCAAAGGGGGCGAGCCGCTGGTGATGCTCACCGCCTACACCGTCCGCATGGCGCAGCTGCTCGATCCGCATTGCGACATGCTGCTCGTCGGCGATTCGCTGGGGCAGGTGATTTACGGTCTGCCCCACACCGTCGGCGTGACGATGGAGATGATGGCGCTGCACGGCGCGGCGGTTGTGCGTGGCAGCTATCATGCCGCGGTGATCGTCGACATGCCCTTTGGCAGTTATGAAGCGAGCCCCGAACAAGCCTTCACCAACGCCGCGCGCCTGCTCAAGGAAACCGGCGCCGCGGCTGTGAAGCTGGAGGGTGGGCGCGCGCTCGCTCCGACGATCGAATTTCTGACGCAGCGCGGCATCCCGGTGATGGGGCATGTCGGACTGACGCCGCAGGCGGTCAATATTCTCGGTGGCTATGGCGTACGTGGCAAGAGCGACGAGGAAGCCAAGGCGATCGTCGAGGATTCGATTGCGGTTGCGCAAGCCGGCGCCTTTTCACTGGTGATCGAAGGCGTTCTCGAATCGATCGCGATCGAGGTGACGAGCAAAGTCGCGTGCCCGACGATTGGTATCGGGGCGTCGGCGCAATGCGATGGTCAGGTGCTCGTGACCGAAGATATGCTCGGCATGTTCGAACGCGTCCCCAAGTTCGTGAAACGCTATCAGGATATGGCGGGCGTCGTCGAAGGCGCGGTCAAGACCTATGCCGACGAAGTCAGGTCTCGTTCATTCCCCACCGCCGATCAGATCTACGCTGGTTGATAGCGGACGGGGCCATGATGCGGCCAAGTGAATCGCTTGGCCTTTTTCCGTGCCGTCGCTAAGGAAGCTGCCGGCCCAGAGCCATGACGAGTATATGGAGGTTTGATTGGCCCTGAGCCCGACGAACGACGCTGCGCTGTTGCAAGAGGTTGACGAGGCCGTCCGCAAGGACCGGCTCGACACGATCATGCAACGCTATGGTCGCTGGATTATCGGCGGCGTGCTTGCTGCGTTGATCGCGTTCGGTGGCTATCTTTTCTGGAACCACCGTCAGGACGCAGCCCGCGGCGAGCAGGCCGAGGAGCTGATCGCGGCGTTCGAGAAACTGGGCACGAACCAGCCGCGCGCGGCCTCCGCCGATCTGGAGAAACTCGCAGCCAGTGGCGCGCCCGCCTATCGCGCCGTCGCGCAGATGCAGGAAGCGAACATCAAGGCGCAGGCCGGCGATCTGAAGGCCGCCGCTGCGCTGATGGCGAAAGTTGCCGCCGACACGAAACTCGATCAGGCGCTGCGCGACCTTGCGCTGATCCGCCAGACCGCGTTCGAATATGACACGCTGAAGCCCGAGGCGGTGATCGCCCGGATGAAGCCGATGGTCGACGCGAAGGACCCGACGTCGAGCTGGTTCGCCAGCGCCGCCGAGCTTTCGGCCACGGCGCATTATCAGCTTGGTCAGTTCGATCAGGCCGGCGCGCTTTACGGACGCATTGCCAAAGCGCCCGGCGTCGCCAAATCGCTGCAATCGCGCGCGGTGCAGATGGCGGGGATGCTCGGCGTCGATGCAGTCGCGGATCGGGCGACGGATAGCGCCAATGCTGATAATAAGGGGGCGGCGTCCAGCGTCGCTTCGGACCAGAAAGGCAGTGCTGCGCCGAAGGCAGCGGCAGCCGAAAAAGCTGAGGAAGCCGAATAATATGCGGAAAACGCGTTTTGGAATTTACGCAGCGCTGATCGCGCTGCCGCTTGCCGGCTGCGGCGTGTTGAAGGGCGACGGCGGGCCGAAGACCCCGACGGTCGGCGACCGCGTGTCCATCCTGTCGAACGACAACAGCATCAAGGTCGATCCGGCCACCGCAGATATCGCGGTCGTGCTTCCCGAACCGGCGGTCAACGCCGCGTGGGCGCAATCGGGCGGCAACGCATCGAAATCGATGGGGCACCCCGCGCTCGCCGCGACGCGTACCAAATTGTGGCAGGCGAGCGTTGCGGGCAGCACCAACAAGCAGCGTCTTGCAGCGTCGCCCGTGATTGCCGACAACCGCCTGTTCGTTGTCGACACCGATGCGGTCGTGACGGCATTGGCCGCCGATACCGGTGCGCCGCTATGGCGCGTAGCAATCGGCAGCACGGCCAAGGATTTCAAGGATTCGCTGTTCGGCGGTGGAGCCGGGGTCGACGGCAATGTCGTTTATGCGACGAGCGGCGCCGGCGATGTTGCCGCGCTGAACGTCGCCGACGGATCGGTGATCTGGAAAGCGAAGCCTGCGGGTCCGCTGCGCGGTGCGCCCACGATCGCCTTTGGCGGCGTCTATGTGATCAGCCAGGACAACCAGATCTTTGCCCTGAACGCAGCCAATGGCGCGGTGCAGTGGCAGGCTACGGCCTCAATGGAGCCCGGTAGCGTATTTGGCGCCGCATCGCCCGCGGCTGGGCAGGGGACGATCGTCGCCGGCTTCTCGTCGGGCGAAGTGCAGGCCTATCGTTACGAAAATGGTCGCGATCTGTGGGAAGATGCGTTGGCGCGCACGTCGATGGCGCTGTCGGTATCGACGCTCACCGACGTCGATGCCGATCCCGTCGTCGACCGCGGACGCGTCTTCGCGCTCGGCCAAGGCGGCCGCATGGCGAGCTATGAGCTCGTCACCGGCCAGCGCAGCTGGGAAATTTCGATTGCGGGTATCTCGACGCCTTATGTCGTCGGCGAGTGGGTCTATGCGATGACCGACGACGGCAAACTGCTGTGCGTCGCGCGCTCGAACGGCAAGGTTCGCTGGCTGCAACAGCTCGCGCGCTTCCGTGTCGAAACCGAAAAGAAGAAGAAGGATCCGATCCGGTGGACCGGACCGATTCTCGCCGGTGGCCGCCTGATCGCAGTGAACAGCGAAGGCATCATGTCGGAATTTTCACCGACCGATGGATCTTTGCTGTCGTCGACCGAATTCAAATCGTCGCTTTCGCAGTCCCCGGTGGTTGCGAATAATATTTTGTACGTCCTGGCGGACGACGGGCAGATCACGGCCTGGCGCTGACAAGGCGTCCGGGCCGGGGCGGCCCGGTTAGATACAGGGATAAAGTTTCATGTCGCGACTCGCGACGATCGCCATTGTTGGCCGACCCAATGTAGGAAAATCGACGCTGTTCAACCGGCTTGTCGGCAAGCGCCTCGCGCTCGTCGACGACCAGCCCGGGGTGACGCGCGACCGGCGCGAGGGTGACGGCAAGCTGCTCGGGCTTGAGTTTCGCATCGTCGATACCGCGGGTTTCGAGGATTATGACGCCGCGACTCTGCCTGGCCGGATGCGCGTGCAAACTGAAAAGGCGGTGCGCGAAGCCGATGCGGCGCTGTTCATGATCGACGGCCGCGCCGGAGTAACCCCACTCGACGAGGAAATCGCGCGCTGGTTGCGCAGCGAGAACACGCCGATCATCCTTGTCGTCAACAAGGCCGAGGGGAAACAGGGCGAAAACGGCCTGATGGAATCCTATTCGCTCGGCTTCGACAATCCGATCGCGCTCAGCGCCGAACATGGCGAAGGCGTTGTGGACCTGTTCGACGCGTTGCGCCCGATCGTCGACGGTTTTGATGCCGCAGCATTCGAAGCCGTGCTTCCCCCGGTTGAGGGTGAAGAAGACGAAGACGCGCCGCTCGGCCCGATGAAGCTGGCGATCGTCGGCCGTCCCAATGCGGGCAAGTCGACCTTGATCAACCGCATGATCGGCGAAGATCGCCTGATCACCGGCCCCGAAGCCGGGATCACGCGCGATTCAATCCGCGTCGATTGGCAGTGGGAAAAGGACGGCGAGGTCCACGAGATACAGCTGTTCGACACCGCCGGTATGCGCAAGCGCGCGAAGGTGCAGGACAAGCTGGAGAAATTGTCGGTCGCCGACGCGCTCCACGCGGTCGATTTCGCCGAAGTCGTCGTCCTGCTGCTCGACGCGACCAAAGGGTTGGAATCGCAGGATCTGCACATCGCCGACCGGGTGCTTCAGGAAGGCCGCGCGCTGATCGTCGCGCTCAACAAATGGGATGTCGCCGAAGACCCGTCATCGCTGTTCAACGGTGTGCGCGGCGCGCTCGAAGATGGGCTCAGCCAGGTCAAGGGCGTGCCGGTTCTGACGATCTCGGGCGCGACGGGGCGGGGGATCGACACGCTGGTCCGCGTCGCTTTTGAACAGCGCGCGATCTGGACCAATCGCGTTTCTACTGCAAAGCTCAATCGCTGGTTCGAAAGCGCGGTCGAAAATAATCCGCCGCCGGCTCCCGGCGGCAAGCGGATCAAGCTGCGCTACATCACGCAGGCGCGCACGCGTCCGCCGACCTTCGTCGTCTTCGGCACGCGAACCGACAGCCTGCCGGGAAGCTACACGCGCTATCTAGTCAATGGCATGCGCAAGGAACTGGGTTTTCAGGGCGTCCCTGTGCGCCTCAACTTCCGCAATTCGCGCAATCCCTATGACGAATGACCGCGGCTGAGGGCGAGGGCGCGCTGGTCATCGATGCGCGAGGGATGCGCTGTCCCTGGCCCGCGCTGCGGCTGGCTCGCGCGATGCGCGGGGCGTCCGACATTTTGCTCATCGCCGACGACCCGCAGGCGGGCCGCGAAGTCGCCGCTCTGGCGAACGAGCATGGATGGACGGTCGAGGATGGTGCGTCCACCGCCAATGAAGGACGCTGGCGCGTTCGTCGCGATTGACCCGAAACGGAGCGGATCGTGACACCGCAATGCGGCCGCCGTAACTTCTTTTTTACCCAACTGGGGCATGGATTGGCTGGGACCACGGCCGAATTTGCTTACCAAGGGACGAAACATTGGACGAAATCCTGGTCGATTGGGATGAATTTCGCGCAACGCGCGTCCAGCTGGGCGCTGCATTTGTGCGGATTTTGGGCTATTTTCGCGAAGACGGCACCAAGTCGGTGGCGGCTATCGAAGAGGCGATGCGCGCTCGCGATGCGCGTGGGCTGGTGATGCCGGCGCACACGCTGAAAAGCGAAGCCCGCCAGTTTGGCGGCGAAAAACTCGGCGAACTCGCAGAAGATATTGAGGTGTTCGCCCGCCACTGCGTCGAAAGCCAGATCAGTCCCGAAGAATATCTGCCGCGCGTCGTGACGCTGCGTCCGCTGTTTGAAGAAACGCTGGCAGCGCTTGAGCGCGAGGCGAATCCGCTTGTTCAGCGTCGCTCCGGTGGTCTGGATCGCGCCGTCGGTTATTGACGCATCGGCTGGAGCGATCCGCGCGCGAGACTACGCCACAGCCACTCAAGCGGGCCATAGCGAAAACGGTCGAGCCAGGGCTTTGACCATAGCAGCATGACGGCCCACATTCCGCCGCAGACGAGATAGAGCGTCCAGCGGCCGACATCGCCGAACAGGCCGAGCCCATAGCCGTAGAAGATCGTCGTCATCACGATGCTGGTGCCGAGATAGTTGGAGAACGCCATCCGCCCTGCCGCTGCGACCCGCGCGATCCACGCGCTGGCGCTGGCGTACTGGATCAGCAACACGAGCAAAGCCGCATAGGATATCGTCATCATTAGTCGCCCCGGTCCGGCCCAGACGATAAAGGCATTGAGCGAAACGAGATAGTCGAAGCCCGCGCGCCACTGAAGCCAGCCAATAAACAGCGTGAGCAGCACGCCTGGCGGTAGCCAGCGCCGCGCGACCTGCCGATATTCGGCGGCGGTCCAGCCGCCGGTGAGGAAGCCGTTGCGGAACAGCGCCATGCCCAGCATCATCAGCGGCAAGGTTTCGAGGATCGTCATCGCCACGCCGACAAACGGATTGGCGGCGGTACCAAGCCGCGCTTCGAGTATCGGCAGATAAGGGCCGCGGTACAGCGCAAGCTCGCTGGTCACTTCGCCGTCAATCTCGGCAAATTCGTTGCGAACTTCTCGGCCAGCCTCGGCCATTGGCGAACTGGGATCATAGGGGGCGCTCGCGACGGCGAGTTGTGTCCCGAAGAAGAGCGACGTCAACACGATGCCGAGAGTGAACAGGCCGAGCGCCCATTTGATCAAGCGGCGCGGCGCCCAGTGTCGGAAACTGAAGGCGATGCATCCGACGCTGGCGTAGAGGAACAATATGTCGCCCCACCATATGAAAAAATAATGGCAGAGGCCGAAGATCGCGAGCCACGCCATCCGGCGATAATGGACCGACGCCGCGCTCTGTCCCGATGCCTCGGCGCGATCAACGATCAACAGCAGGCTGGCGCCGAATAGGATCGAGAACAGCCCGCGCATCTTGCCGTCGAACAACAGGAAGCCCAGCGCCCATGCGGCAAGGTCCGACGCGGTTTCGCCGCCATACGCCTTAGGCGAAACATAGGCCATTTCGGGCATCGCAAAGGCAACGATGTTCATCGCCAATATACCCATCACAGCAAAGCCGCGCAGCGCGTCTAGGGTAACGAGGCGTGTCGTCGCAACTTCCATGACTTCGCGCACGTCGATCCCCTGCTGTGTTATAGCTCTGTTACGGTTGATGCCCCACACGGTCCAGCGGTTAAGTCATTATTGACATCTATGTCAGTAGTGCTATTTGACCATCATCAACTGATTCGTACGGGAACAGCCATGACCCCCACCATCTTCTCCCACCCCGACCGCCAGCCGGCGAAGTTTCGCCCGTTCAAGGCGTTCCAGCACTTCCGCAACCTGATCAGGGACAAGGAAGACACCGAACAGGTGTTCCACATCTTCGAAAATCTGCCGCGCAAGGGTTTCTTGGACGATGCGCGCGCTTTCGTCGAAAGCGAGAAGGGCCAGCGGCTGATGGCCAGCGAGCCTTATCTGCCCGACCTGCTCGACGATCATGCCTGGATCGACCAGCTTCCCGAAGGCAGCGTCGGCCACGCTTATGTGACCTTCATGCGCCGCGAAGGCCTGTCGGCTGCGGGGCTCGTCGCCGAAAGCGACAAGATGGGCCGCCCCAAGTTCGACGACCAGGTGCAATGGTACAGCAACCGTCTGCGCGACACGCACGATCTGTTCCACATCCTGACCGGCTATGGCCGTGATGCGCTGGGCGAACAGTGCGTACTCGGCTTCACCTATGGCCAGACGGGCAATTACGGCAATTTCTTCATCGCATATGCCGGCGGGTACGAAGTGAAGCGCGGGATCAAGAGCGATGCGCCGGTGATGGGCGCAATCCGTCAGGGCCAGCGCAACGGCAAGGCGTCGCAGGCGATCATCGAGCAGGACATTCGCGCACTGCTCGCGGAGCCGCTCGAAGCGGCTCGCGCGCGCCTCGGCATCAGTAAGCCAACGCTGTATGAGGAAGCGCACCGCGCATATCGCAACCGCGGCATCGACCCTTACAACTTCCTTGCTGCGAAAGCCGCCGCGGCCTGAACTCTGCGAAAACCGCCGCCTTCGCGGGGGCGACGGTTATTCGTTATGGCGTTAGCCGCGCAATCAGCGCTTGGGCTGCGGCGGGGTTGCGGACCTTCGCGCCCGATATGAAGAAGATATACACGTCGCGGTCGCCCTTCGCCCAATCGCGCGCCTGCTTGGCCCAGCGGTCGAGCGCCTTGGCGTTATAGCCGGTTTCGACATCCTCCTCGCTGCGCTGGAGCCGAGCATAGGTGAAGTCCGCCGTCTGCTCGTCGATGCACGGGAATTCGTCGCTGTCGGCGAACACGATCGCCATATTCCGCTCGCGCACCATGTCGATGAATACCTGATCGCGGAAACTCTCGTCACGCACTTCGATCGCGTGGCGCAGGGGGACGCCATCCTGCGCATCGGGAAGCAGGTCAAGGAAACCCGCGAAATCGTCGCGTGCGAACTTTTTCGTCGCCATGAACTGCCAATGGACCGGTCCCAGCCGGTCGCCGAGCCGCGTCAGTCCCTGCGTCAGGAATTTCTCGATCGATCCTGCGCCTTCGGCAAGGACCTTGCGGTTCGTCGTGAAGCGCGATGCCTTGACGCTGAATTTGAACCCGTCGGGCACTGATGCGGCCCAATTGGCAAATGTCTCGGGCTTCTGGCTGCCATAATAGGTGCCGTTGATCTCGATGCCGGTCAGATGCTGCCCGGCATATTCGAGTTCACGCTTTTGTGCGAGACCGGCGGGGTAGAAGGGGCCGCGCCACGGTTCGAAGGTCCAGCCTCCGACTCCGACATAGATGCTCATAGCTTCACTCCTCCGCCCGAAAGCCTCGACCCGTCATTGCGAGGAGCCGAAGGCGACGCGGCAATCTCCGGCGACCGTTCGGAATCGACGGTCGCTGGAGATTGCTACGCTACGCGCGCAATGACGGATAAGGCAAGCGCGGCGCGCTACTTAGGCAAGTGCCGCGTCGGCTCCCATCAGCTTCGGAAAGAAGCCTTCATGCGCGTCACGGAGTTCAGCCAGCGTCACCTGATGATCGCTGCCCTCCAGTTCGAAGACGATGCGGTCCTTGATCGTGCGGCCGACCGGATCGACCGGCACGTCGGCGCGCCCTGCTGCGTCGAGGAAGTCGGCGAGGCAGGTGTCGCAGACGGTGACGAGATACAGGCCCTGATCCTCACCGAATAAGCTCTCAGGGACACCGAACGGCTGTTCTTCGCTGACGTGGACGCCGATGTTCGACTTCAGCGCCATTTCGGCGAGCGTCACCGCAATGCCGCCGTC
>JAURVS010000429.1 GCA_030655355.1 Sphingopyxis sp. | reverse complement strand
TGACCGACCGCCTGTTGCCCCTTGGCATCGTCGCCCGCTTCGTAGATCATTGCGGCGGCAAGGCAGTCGCGCGCGCGGAGCCGCGCATCGCCGCTGCCCGCATACACAAATGGCCGCGCGGCGACGAAGCCTTTGGTGATCAGTCCGATGTCGGCATTTTGTGCGCGAGCGTCGGCTTCTGTGACCGGCGCAAGTTCCATCGGCGCGACTTCGGGCACGATGTCGGCAGGGGGCGCGACCGGGTGCGGGCGGGCGCTTTGCCGACCGCTGTGCGTCATATTGCTCGCGTAAAGGACGCCGATGATCGCCACGACGGCGAACAGGACGAACAGCCAGCCCGTCCAGTCGCGCCCGATGGGCAACGCGGTTTGATCGTCAGGGGGGAACACCGAGTGGTCCTTAGATCTCCGGGAGGAAATCGGGAACCGACAGATAGCGCTCGCCGGTGTCATAGTTGAAGCCGAGCACGCGGGTGCCCGGCGGAAGTTCGCCGAGCTTCTGCTCGATCGCGGCCAGCGTTGCGCCCGACGAGATGCCGACGAGCATGCCTTCCTCGGTCGCGGAACGGCGCGCGAAGTCCTTCGCTGCGCCCGCGTCGACCTTGATCACGCCGTCGAGCAGGTCGGTATGCAGGTTGCGCGGAATGAAACCCGCGCCGATTCCCTGAATCGGGTGCGGGGCGGGTTGACCGCCTGAAATGACGGGCGAAGCTTCAGGCTCGACCGCATAGACTTTCAGGTTCGGCCAATGCTGCTTCAGAAATTGTGCAGTGCCGGTGATATGTCCGCCGGTGCCAACGCCGGTGATCAGCACGTCGATAGGCGTGTCCTTGAAATCGGCGAGGATTTCGGGACCCGTCGTGCGGACATGGATGTCGATATTTGCTTCATTTTCGAACTGCTGCGGCATCCATGCCCCGGGGGTGGTTTCCACCAGTTCGATGGCGCGCTCGATTGCGCCCTTCATGCCCTTTTCGCGCGGCGTCAAGTCGAAGGTCGCGCCATAAGCCAGCATCAACCGGCGGCGTTCGACCGACATGCTTTCAGGCATGACAAGGACGAGCTTGTAGCCCTTGACCGCGGCCGCCATCGCGAGGCCGATGCCGGTGTTCCCCGACGACGGCTCGACGATGGTGCCGCCAGGCTTCAGACTGCCGTCAGCCTCGGCGGCTTCGATCATCGCAAGGCCGATCCGATCCTTGATCGACCCACCGGGATTGCTGCGTTCCGACTTCACCCAGACTTCGGCGTTGGGGAATAATTTCGAGAGGCGGATATGCGGCGTGTTGCCGATGGTATCGAGGATCGAATTGGCTTTCATGATCGGTGCGCTCTTTCCTTGAATTCGAAACGGGGATCGCGACGGACGCGATTTGGCCAGTCTCCGGCGCGAAGCCAAAGCGCCTCTTCGGTCTGCGCCGGCGTCGTCGCGCGTTGTAACGAGGCGAGCAGATACTGTCCATAAGGCCAGTCGGCGACACCCGAGTCGGCGTTGATGTGGCCGAAGGGGCCAGCATTGACGAAACGCGCGTCCCAATGGCGCGACAGGCGCCAGACATAGGCAGTCTTGGCATAGGGGTCGTCATCGCTGGCGACGACGATCATCGGCGTTTGCGACGAGAGCGCGGGCGATTCGGTGAAGCTGTCGACGCGCTTTTCGCGCCGCAACTCGGTGAGATCGGGCGGCGCAACGAGCAGCGCACCGGCGACGCGGTCACGCGCAAGGCTACTGGCGGCGGCAAACCAATGGGCAAAGGCGTGGCAACCGAGGCTGTGGGCCGCGACGAGCACGGGTTCAGGTTCGGACTCGATCGCATCGGCAATCCGTTCGACCCACTGATCTTTCGAAGGCTCGTCCCAATCGCCGAGCTCGACTCGCTCGCAATTGGTGAAACGACGTTCCCACAAGCTTTGCCAATGGGTCGGGCCGCTGTTGTAGAGGCCGGGAATGGTCAGGATTTTGTAGC
>JAURVS010000329.1 GCA_030655355.1 Sphingopyxis sp. | reverse complement strand
GTTCAGGCGGGCGCGACGATTCCGATCCTGCTGCTCGGCATCTTTGCCGGCGCGATTGCCGACAATTTTGACCGGCGGCGCGTCATGCTCGCGGCACAGACGGGGATGCTGATCGTCTCGGCGCTGCTGACGCTGACGACCTATATGGGCGCAATCACACCGCTGACGTTGCTTTTCTTCACGCTAGCGGTCGGGTGCGGGACCGCGCTCAACGGACCGGCGTGGCAGGCGTCAGTGCGGCTCCAGGTCGGACCACGCGACCTGCCGCAGGCGATCGCGCTCAATACCATCGCCTATAATCTTGCGCGCAGCGTCGGACCCGCGCTGGGCGGGCTGTTGATCGCGATCGTCGGCACAGCCGCAGCCTTTGGGCTCAATGCGATCAGCTATCTGGTGTTGATCGTCGTGCTGCTGCGCTGGCATCCCGAAACGACACCGCGACAGCGAACTTCGATGCTATCCGCCATTGCTACCGGCATTCGCTTTTGCGCCAACTCAAATCCGGTACGCCGCGTGCTGATCCGCGGCTTTGCCTTCGGTTTTGGCGCAGCGGGGTTTCAGGCCTTGTTGCCCTCGCTCGTCCGCGACCGGCTGCACGGCACCGAAGTCATCTATGGCCTCTGCCTTGCGGCTTTTGGGGCCGGGTCAATCTTTGGCGCGCTGTGGGTGGGGTCGGCGCGGCGTCGCTGGGGCAGCGACCGGGTCGTGACTGCCGCCTCGCTGATCTTCGCGGCCGGGATGCTGCCCGTCGCGCTGACCACCAGCCTGCCGTGGGTGATCGTCGCGGCCTTCGTCGCCGGCAGCGCATGGGTATCGACGCTGACGACGCTCAACGTCGCGATGCAATTGCGCTCGCCCGAGGACATTCTCGGGCGCTGCCTGTCCATCTATCAGGCGGTGACCTTCGGCGCGATGGCACTGGGCGCCTACACGCTCGGGCTGGTCGCCGACCTGTCGTCGCTCCCCGCCGCGATCCTCGGGTCGGCGGGCTGGCTGATCCTCTCGGCACCGATCCTGCGCTTCATCGCGCCTATGCCGGGACGCGATGAAGGCAGGTTGCTGCCCTAAATGCGCGGCCTCCCGTAACGTGCATACAGCGTCGGCAGCACGAACAAGGTCAGCAGCGTCGCGGAGATCAGTCCGCCAATGACGACCGTCGCCAGTGGCTTTTGGACTTCCGCCCCCGCCCCGGTCGCGAGCGCCATCGGCACGAAGCCAAGCGATGCGACAAGCGCCGTCATCACGACCGGCCGCAACCTCGCCAACGCGCCATCTTTCGCGGCTTGAGCGCGCTGCATGCCCTCGGCGATCAGTTGCTGGATCGACGTCACCATTACCAGCCCGTTGAGCACCGCGATCCCCGACAAAGCAATAAAGCCGACGGCGGCCGAAATCGAAAAGGGCATCCCGCGCAACGCAAGCGCCAATATTCCGCCGACGAGCGCCAGCGGCACGCCGGTGAATACGATCATCGCGTCGCGGACGCTCCATAACGCGCCATAGAGGAGGAGCAGGATCAGCGCGAAACAGGCGGGAACGACAAGTCCCAATCGCGCGCGCGCCGACGCGAGATTTTCGAACTGCCCGCCCCACTCGACATATTGGCCTGCCGGAAGGCGGACCTGCCTGGCGATGGTTTCCTGCGCATCCTCGACCACGCTCGAAACGTCGCGGCCGCGGACATTCGCCTGTACCACAATCCGCCTTTTGCCATTTTCGCGGCTGATCTGGTTTGGCCCGTCGATCACCACCAGTTCGGCCACGCTTTCGAGCGAGACGAAACTGCCGCCGGGCGTCGGCACCGGCACCTGCCCCAGCGCCGCGAAATCGGCGCGGGCGGCGTCCGGCAGACGGATCGTGACGGCAAAACGCCGGTCGCCTTCAAAGATGACACCGGCATCGCGGCCGCCCACCGCAGCTGCGACGGTTTCCTGAAGCGCCGCCGCCGTGATGCCAAGCCGCGCCATCGCGTCGCGGTTCGGACGGATGTCGAGCATCGGCAAGCCCTCGGTCTGCTCGACGCGAACGTCGGTTGCCCCCTCGGTCTTGCGAAGGATTGCCGCGATGCGATTTGCGGTCGCCGCCATCGCATCGCTGTCGTCGCCGAAGACCTTGACCGCAACGTCGCCGCGGACCCCGGCGATTAGTTCGTTGAAACGCATTTGGATCGGCTGGCTGATCTCGAACGCGTTGCCCGGAAGTCCTGACAGCGCCTTTTCGACTTTCGCGGTAAGCTCGGCCTTCGTCAGCCGAGGATTCGGCCAGTCTTTCCGATGCTTCATGATGATGAAGCTGTCGGAAATATTCGGCGGCATCGGGTCCGATGCGAGCTCGGCGGTACCCGTCTTTGAAAACACGAACTTCACTTCGGGCAGCGCCGCAAGCGCGCGTTCGGCGCGCAGCTGCATCGCCTGACTTTGGTCGACCGAAGTTCCCGGAACGCGGAGCAACTGTGCCGTCAGGTCGCCTTCGTCGAGTTGCGGCAGAAATTCCTGCCCCAAGGTGACATAGGCGCCCGCACCGAAAATCAGCGCCGCGCCTGCGGCGAGCATCGTGTTGCGCGGCTTGGCCATCGCGCGGTCGAGACCGGGTTCATAGCGCGCACCCAGCCATCGCATGATCCGCCCTTCCTTTTCCTCGACGGGTTTCGACAGCCAGATTGCAAGCATCGCGGGCACGAAGGTCAGCGACAATATGAACGCTGCGGCGAGCGCGACGATCACGGTCAGCGCCATCGGGGTGAAGGTTTTTCCTTCGACGCCGGTCAACGTGAGCAACGGAACATAGACGAGGATGATGATCGCCTGCCCATAGACCGACGGCCGGATCATTTCGCGCGCTGCTGCGCCAACGACTTGCAGCCGCTCGTCGCGATCGAGCGTGCGCCCCATTCGGTGCTGCTGCTCGCCGATCCGCCGCAAGGCATTCTCGACGATGATGACGGCGCCATCGACGATCAGCCCGAAATCGAGCGCGCCGAGGCTCATCAGATTGGCGGACACTCCCCCCTTGAGCATTCCGAAGCTGGTGAGCAGCATCGTGATCGGGATGACGAGCGCCGCGATCAGCGCGGCGCGAAAATTGCCGAGCAGAAGGAAGAGAATGACGATGACGAGCAGCGCACCCTCGGTCAGATTCTTCGCCACCGTGCGGATCGTCGCGTTGACGAGCCCGGTGCGGTCGAGCACCGGCTGGATGACGATGTCGGTCGGCAGCGAGGCGTTAATCTCGTCCAGCCGCTCGGCGACGCGGCTTGCGACGTTGCGGCTATTCTCTCCGATTCGCATGATCGCAGTGCCGACAACGACCTCGCGGCCGTTTTCGGACGCCGATCCCATGCGGATCGCCTGCCCCGTGCGCACGCTCGCGACCTGATCGAGGCGGATGGGCACGGCGCCGCGCGTCGCGATCACCGTTTGTGCGAGCTCTTCAGCGTCGCCGATCCGCGCGTCGGAGCGGACCGCGAGACCTTCGCCATTGCGGTCGACGACGCCCGCGCCGATCGCCCGGTTGTTCGCCTCGAGCGCGGTCGCCAGATCGCCAAGGCTGAGCCCGAGTGCGGCGAGCCGCTGGACGTCGGGAACGACCTGATATTGCTTCACATAGCCGCCGATGGTGTCGACTCCAGCGAGACCCGAAATCGGCTTGAGCAACGGCGTAACAATCCAGTCCTGCGTGGTACGAAGATAGGTCGCTTTTTCGGCGTCGGTCAGCAGCCGTTCGCCTTCGGGGGTAATATAGCTGCCGTCGGGCTGCATCCCCGGTTCGCCGGGCTTGTGCTTGTCATCTTTGCGATGCTCCATATGGACCGTCCACATGAACACTTCGCCGAGCCCGGTCGCGATCGGCCCCATTTCGGGGACGACATCGCCCGGCAAGGCCTGTTCGGCGCCGCGCAACCGCTCGGCGACCTGCGCGCGCGCGAAATAGATATCGGTCGCGTCGGTAAAGACTGCGGTGACTTGCGCAAAGCCGTTGCGGCTCAGCGAACGCGTGCTTTCAAGGCCTGGGATGCCCGCAAGCGCGGTTTCGATCGGAAAAGCGACCTGCCTTTCGACCTGTTCGGGCGACAGCGCGGGGGCGCGGGCGCTGATCTGCACCTGATTATTGGTGATGTCGGGGACGGCGTCGATCGGCAGGCGGCTGAGCGCCCACGCGCCCATCAAGGTCGCGATCGCGGTGACGATCAGCACGAACCAGCGCCGCGCGACGGCGAAATTGACGATGGAGGAGATCATCTCAGTGCCCTCCATGCTCGGCTTCGCCCTTGGCGAGTTCCGCCTTCAGTGTGAAACTGCCCTCGCCCGCGAGTTGCTCGCGGCCCGACAGACCGCTGACGGTGGCAACACCGTTGCCGCGCGAATTGACCGTGACAGGCACGGCACGGAAGCCGTCTTTGGTCCGCACAAACACATTCGTCCGGCCCTC
>JAURVS010000328.1 GCA_030655355.1 Sphingopyxis sp. | reverse complement strand
CATACTGAAAGCACTTGCCTGCGGCACGTCGATGCCCGTGTAGCGCACGGACGAGGGCAGGAAGCTCCGATACGGCATTTCCCCGCATCCGACGTCCAGCAGGTTACCATGCAGCGCCGCAAGCCTGGGGCCGAGGAACGTCCATATCGTCCCAAGTTGAAGATCGACGAAGCAGCGTAGGGCGAAGGCCATCCGGGATGGCAGCGACGCGTTGAACCGCAACGGAATCGGCTGGAAATGCTCGGTCTTAGTCAGCTTAGTCATTCGCTGCATTCCCGCCGTCATGTAAGGAGAGGGCCGCGGTCAAAGCGGTTTGAAGCCCCAGCTCATATAATTGCCGACATTGATCGAAAGCCGCTGGCGGTCGAGCCACGATTTCCGAAGCCATCGCGTCAGCGTCCGCTTTAAACTGTCGGGCATCGGTACAAGTCGCAGCCAATAGCTCGGTCGGTAGCTGTTGCGGAAACTCGTCCCGTCGACGGCGTTATAGCCATGATGACGGAGAAGTTCCCTCGCGCTAGCCGCCGAGAAAAGCTGCATATGTTCGATATCGACGATCGGCGAGCGGTGCCCCAACAACCGATTGAGCCAAGCGCGTCGGTCATGGGTCACGCCGACGAACACCCCGCCGGGCTTCAATAGGCGATGAGCAGCGGCGACCAGCGCGCCCGGGTCCTGCACATGCTCCAATGTCATGAAGCAGCAGATGAGATCGAAGCTTTCGGGCGGGAAGTTGGCTTCCTCGAAGATGCCTTCGCGTATCCAGGGGAGGCGATGTGAGGGTGCGGCGGCGATCGCCGCACTCGACGGCTCGATGCCGATCAACTGCGTGAAACCTTCGGACTTCAGTCTTTCAAGAAAGGCGCCCGTGCCCGTACCGATCTCGAGAGCGCGGTCGCGTCCCTTCAGTAAGTCGAGGACGGTCCGAAGCGGCCATGCATAGGCGTCCGCCGCATCCTCCGCTTCCTCCGCACTGTCATAGTCGGCCTCATGATAGCTGGCAGCGAGTGATGCCACGCTGGGAGGACGATCCACATAGGCAAGGTCACAAACCCGGCATCGGACCATCGCATGGCTCATATATTCCGGGATCTTGCGCGAAGCGAAGCTGGATTGGTTTACCCGGCTTTCGTCACGCGTGTCGGACAGGAAGGGCTCAGCCTGATCCGCCCCTGCTCCACAAAGCGGACAGGCGCGGGCCGCGGCGATGGGTTCATGTTTCATGTGAACGGCCTAGCGAGACTTGGTTAAATACATCTTAACTATATTAGTCGAAGCAGCGGGGGTGAAAGAAACACCCCTCATTGCGGCCGAGCCTCAGGACACGAGGTTGCTGGCCCGACGCATTCGTTGCCAGGCTTTGCACATGGTCACGCGGGCGAAGGCATCGCATATCGGTTCAGCGCTCTCGATCGCCGACATCATGGCGGTCCTTTATGGCCGCACGCTACGCGTCAGTCCGGCCGCGCCGTCCCATCCCGAACGGGACCGCTTCATTTTATCGAAGGGGCATGCCTGCGTTGCAGTTTATGCGGCGCTCGCAGAAACAGGGTTTTTCGATTCCTCGCTGCTGGACAGTTACGGGACCGACGGGTCGATGCTGATGGCGCATATCAGCCACAAGGTGCCGGGGTCGGAATTTTCAACAGGTGCGCTCGGTCATGGCTTGCCCTTCGGCACAGGCAAGGCGCTGGCGGCGAAGCGTCTTGGCAAAGACTGGCGTACCGTCGTCCTCACCAGTGATGGCGAATGGGGCGAGGGCAGCAATTGGGAAGCGGCGCTGTTCGCCGCGCACCATCGCCTCGACAACCTGCTCTGCATCATCGACTATAACAAGTTGCAAAGCCTCAGGTCGGTCGACGAAACGCTGAGGCTGGAGCCGCTTCACTCCAAATTTCAGGCATTTGGCTGGGCTGTGCGCGAAGTGGAAGGCCATAATCATGGCGCGCTTGTGCAAGCACTGGAAGCCGCGCCCTGGGAGGTCGGCAAGCCGATGATGCTGATCGCCCACACCACCAAAGGCAAGGGCGTTAGCTTCATGGAGAACAAGGTCGAATGGCATTACCGCAATCCCACTCCTGAACTGTTGGATGCCGCGCTAACCGAAATCGAAGCGGCCGGCTGGGAGGAGCAGGACCATGCGTAACGCCTTCATCGACGAGCTCGTGACGCTGGCGGAGACGCATGACCATATTGCCCTCATCGTTGGCGACCTTGGCTATAATGTTATCGAGCCTTTTGCAGATCGCTTCCCCGACCGTTTCGTCAATGCTGGCGTCGCGGAACAGAATATGACGGGCTTGGCCGCAGGGATGGCGAGCGAGGGCTATCATGTCTTCACCTACTCGATCGCCAACTTCCCGACATTCCGCTGCGCCGAACAAATCAGGAATGATGTCGATCATCACCGCCTGCCCGTGACGGTGGTCGCGGTGGGGGGCGGTCTGTCCTACGGAGCGCTCGGCTATTCACATCATGCGGTCCAAGACTATGCGTTGATGCGGTCGATGCCCAACATGGTCATCGCCGCTCCCGGAGATCCGCTGGAAACACGCGCCTGTCTGCGATGGTTGGTGGCTAACCCGGGTCCCTCCTATCTCCGCCTTGCCAAGGCCGGGGAGCCGCAGTTTCATGATCAAATACCCGATGTCGCGCCAGGCCACTGGGTAAGTGTGCGAGACGGCGTCGAGTACGATATCATGCTGTCAACCGGCGGGGCGCTGGGCGCGGCGATCGAGCGCGCGGAAGGCAGGGCCGTCTGGTCGCTGCCGCTCTGGGGCATGGCGGCCAAGGCGCAGCAGCCCGACCAGATCGCACCGCGCTCTTCGGTGACGACGTTGGAGGACCATCTGGCCGATGGCGGCTTCGGTTCATGGCTGACCGAAGCCGTGGCGGGAACCGCCGCTGCCGCTCGCATCCGCCCAATCGCTCTTTCGGCGGAAATCTGCGATCTCGTGGCCGGTCAAGCAACGCTCAATCGGGTCGGCGGCCTCACGATTTAACACTTTCTTCACCACGCCTGTTTAGGACATACTTCATGAAAGCGATCATCCTTGCAGGGGGGCTCGGCACCCGCCTTGCCGAAGAAACTTCGGTGCGGCCCAAGCCCATGGTTGAAATCGGCGGGAAGCCGATCCTGTGGCATATCATGAAAATCTACGCTCATCATGGCGTGACCGAGTTCATCGTGTGCCTTGGCTACAAGGGCTACATGATCAAGGAATATTTCTTCAACTACGCCCTCCACATGTCGGACGTGACCATCGACCTGCGTCGCGGCACGACCGACGTTCATCGCAACGCGTGCGAGGACTGGAAGATTTCGCTGATCGATACCGGCGCCGAGACGATGACCGGGGGGCGCCTGCGTCAGGGGATGGAATATCTGGGCGATGACGAGGATTTCTGTCTGACCTATGGCGATGGCGTCAGCGACCTGAATGTTCGCGCTGCCATCGATTTTCACCGTTCGCATGGGCGCAAGGCAACCGTGACGGCAGTGCGCCCCGCGAGCCGCTATGGCCAGCTCGACCTTGACGGCGATCACGTCTCTGCTTTTGCCGAAAAACCGGGCGAAGAAGGCGGCTGGATCAACGGCGGCTTCTTCGTACTCAATCGCGAGATCGGCAATTACCTCGGCAACTCCGACAGCTGCACCTGGGAACGCGAGCCGCTGGAAGGTCTGGCGGCGGACGGAGAACTGCGGTCCTTCTTCCATAGCGGCTTTTGGCAGCCAATGGACACGCTACGCGACCGGCAGATGCTCGAAGGCATGTGGGAACGGCACGAGGCACCATGGAAAAGCTGGCACTAAGGCGTAACGGAGCGATCACTGCTGCGCCCGACCCGGCTTTCTGGGCGGGGCGCCGCGTGCTCGTGACTGGCCACACCGGCTTCAAGGGAAGTTGGCTGCTTGTCCTGCTTGATATGCTGGGCGCACGCGTCACAGGCCTTGCGTTGGAACCCGATACCACGCCATCCATGTTCAACCTGATTGGTGGCGCTTCGCTCTGCGACCATCATGTTGCCGACATTGGCGATGCGACGGCGGTCGAGGCGACCATCGCCCAAGCTGCGCCGGAAATAGTCCTGCATCTCGCCGCGCAACCGCTGGTGCGCCGTTCTTATGCCGACCCCCTTGATACGTTTCGCACCAATGTGATGGGCACCGCCAATGTGCTGGAGGCGTGCCGGAAAACCCCTTCCGTGGCCACGATCGTCTCGGTCACCACTGACAAATGCTATGCCAATGATGGTCGAACGGAAGGCTATCGGGAAGATGCGCCGCTCGGCGGTCACGATCCATATTCCAACAGCAAGGCCTGTGCCGAGTTGGTAAGCGCCTGCTGGCGTGACAGTTTTCTCGCCGAACGGGGCATCGGCATCGCTACCGCGCGGGCGGGCAACGTCATCGGAGGGGGCGACTGGTCCGCCGATCGGCTGGTCCCCGACGCCATCCGCGCATTTTCGGCGGGACGCGCGCTTGCGATCCGCAATCCCGATGCGGTGCGCCCCTGGCAGCATGTGCTCGAACCCCTGGCCGGCTATCTGCTGCTGGCGGAGGCGTTGTTCTCCAATCCGACCCGCTTTTCGCGTGGCTGGAACTTTGGCCCGGCACCTACCGACATGGCGAGCGTCCGCGACGTCATCGACCTGCTTGCCAACCATATGGGCGCCGCACACCAATGGAAGAAACAGGCGGGCCATCATCCGCACGAGGCCGCTACGTTGACGCTGGACTCCTCGGATGCCGCCGATGCGCTCGGCTGGCGCCCCCGACTGCCGCTCGACCGCGCTCTGTCGCTCACTGTTGACTGGCATCGCGCGGCCGACAAGCGCGAGGCCACTCGCAAACAGGCTGATGAACTACTCGGCCGGGTGTCGGCATGAGCCGCATTCTGATAACCGGCGCCGGTGGCTTTGTCGGCGCGGCCGTTGCCGATCTCGCGGCGCGTAACGGACATCATGTCATCGTGTTGGTCCGCAATCCTTCTGCGCCGCGCGTCGTGGCGCTGGCCGAACGCTGTGAGATCGCCATTGCGGATTTAGCCGATGGCGCGACCGCGAAAATCGTTGAGCAAGCACGTCCCGACATCGTCGTTCATTCCGCTTGGGAAGGTGTTGGCGGTCCCGATCGCGCAAGCCTTGTTCAACTCGACAATATCCGGACAACGGTTGCATTGCTCGACAGTGCTATTGCCGCAGGCGTCAGCCGCTTTATCGGCATCGGCAGTCAGGCTGAATATGGTCGCCATGACCGCCGCATCGATGAAAGCGCCGGAACCGAGCCTTTCCTTCTATACGGTGCAGCCAAGCTTTCCGCCTTCCATTTGACACGCCAGCGTGCGGCTGACGCCGGAATCGGTTATGCTTGGCTTCGTCTCTTTTCACCCTATGGCCCCGGCGACAATCCCAACTGGCTGATACCCTCTGTCACCGCCCAGCTTCTCGCCGGTCAGGCACCACGCATCAGTGCGGGCACGCAAAAATGGGATTATCTTCATATCGACGATGTCGCTGCGGGCATATTGGCCGCGGCCCTCACCGACAGCGCGCACGGTCTCTTTAACTTGTCGAGCGGTTGCGCGGTCACCGTGCGCTCGATTGTCGAACGGGTCCGCGATCTCGCCGATGCCGACCTCGATCTGCGATTTGGCGACATTCCGTTCGGCCCCCACCAGATCATGCATCTGGAAGGCGATTGCAGTCGTCTCGCCGCCGCTACCGGATGGGCGCCGCGCATCGTCATCGAGGATGGCCTCGTTACCGTCGTCGACGCGCTGAAGCACGCAGCATGAAGACCTTTACCGACAACCGCCGCTTCATCGCCTATCTGTTCGCGGGCGGCATCAACACGCTCTTCGGCTATGGTGTTTATACTGCGCTGGTCCTGTTTGGCATGCTCCCTCATGTTGCAGTCGTTGCAGGAGGCGTCGCGGGGATCCTTTTCAACTTCCTGACGACCAGCGCTGTTTTCCGGTCGTATGATTTCCGCCGTTTGCCGCGGTTTCTCTTGGTCTACGCCTTCGTGCTGGGGCTCAACATCCTGCTGCTCGACCTTCTTCTGCGCTTCGGCCTTGGGCCTTTGATGGCGCAGGCCGTCGTCCTTCCAATCTTCGCTCTTACATTCGTTGCCATGCGCCGTTTCGTCTTTGCGCCCTTGCCGGAGCAGACCTCATGAAGACTATCTCCATCATAACGCCCTGTTTTAACGAGGCGGACAATGTCGAAGCGTGCCGCGACGCCGTCGCCGCGCTGTTTTCCTCTGGCGCTCCGCTGGCGGGCTATGGCCGCGAGCATATCTTCGCCGATAATGACAGTAGTGACGGCACGCAGGACCTCCTCCGCGCGATGGCAGCCACCGATGCGTCGGTGAAAGTTATCCTCAACGCGCGCAACTACGGCCCCTTCCGCTCCAATTTCAACGCGTTGCGCGCCGCCACCGGCGACGCCGTGGTCGTGTTTCTTCCCGCTGATCTTCAAGACCCGGTCGAGATGATTCCGGAATTTGTACGCCTGTGGGAAAGCGGAGTAGAAGTTGTAGCGGGCGCCCGGGTCAACCGGCAGGAGAGCTTGGTGCTCCGTGCCTGCCGCGCGATTTTCTATCGCACGGTGCGCAGCCTCAGCGACATCGACATCCCTCTAAATGTGGGTGAATTCCAGCTGCTGGACCGTAAGGTTTGGGAGGCTGTGGTCAGTCATGACGACCATTATCCCTATATTCGCGGGATCATCGCCTCGGTTGGCTTCCGCCGGGTGATCGTCCCCTATACTTGGGCCGCGCGCAGCGCCGGTGTGTCGAAAAACAATCTGCCGCGCCTTATCGATCAGGCGCTGAACGGCATATTCAGCTTCACCAATGCGCCGATGCGCCTTTGCACGTTCGCCGGCGTCAGCATGTCCGTGCTGTGTCTGCTCTATGCGACAGTTTCGGTTGGGCTCTACATGATCTGGCCCAACCTTGCCCCGCGCGGCATGATGACACTTATCGTCGCGCTCTTCTTCCTCTCCGGCGTCCAACTCGCCTTTCTAGGGATATTGGGCGAATATGTGACGTCGATCCATTCGCAGGTCCGCAAGCGTCCGCTAGTGGTCGAGCGAGAGCGGATCAACATGGACAATGAACCAGTTGCGATCGACAATCCGGTACACGCGCTTCAGCGCAAGCTCGGCGTAGAGGCAGCGTGACGCTGCCCACGAAGAGCGTCGACCGGGCAGTCGGCGCGACGGTGAGCGCTTATTTTGGCAGGTCCATCGGCGCTTTCGTGGCGGCTCGGTTTCCGCCCAATCGGCGCGCCGCGGGCGATCTCGCACATGGGTATTTTGGCCGGTTCTGGACTTTTTTGATGCGCCATCAACCGGAGGTCGTGCTTTGCGTGGCTGCTCTGGTTTCAGCATTCCTGCTTCGCGACATTCCGATCACGCACGACGTCGTCGGGCAGTTCTGGATCGCCCGCCAAATGATAAATGGTGCGGTACTATATCGCGATATTTGGGAAATTAATCCGCCGCTCTGGTTTTGGTCAGCGATGCCGCTTCAACATGTCGCAGCATGGCTGCACTTGCCACCGCTACGGTTGCTGGTGTTTGCCATCGTGGGCATGGGAACTGTGTCCGCGCTGCTGCTTGGACATCTCGGGAGTTTCACCTCGTCGATCGCTCGGCTCGCTGTAATGCTGCTCTCATTCTGGTTGATCGTTATCGCGCCGCTTTATGATTTCGGCCAGCGCGAACATCTGGCTCTGATTTGCGTCATTCCTTATGCCGCATTAATCGCACGCCGGTCAGTTGGCACCTCGGTCCCGGCAGGGTTGGCATTGCTGGTGGGGTTGGCGGCCGCTTATGGTTTTGCATTGAAGCATTATTTTATCGCCGTCCCCGTCATGCTGGAGGGCTGGCTGATCCTGCGGAACCGTCCGGAGTGGCGCGCCTTACGTCCTGAAACCATGGCGTTGGCAGCCGTTGCGTTGGCATATGGGGTGGCTGTCATCGCCCTTGCATCTGCGTTCTTCACAGATGCGGTGCCGATGGTTCGCACGGCCTACCACGGCTATGAATCGTCGTGGGAGATGATAGTTTTTCGGCCTTGGGTGGCGATCTGGCTGTTTATCGCTGCATTTTTTCTGGTGTATGGCGGAGCGTTTGGTAGGAACGCGAACCCGCTGGTCTCGGCGCTTTTGATCGTCGCTATCGGCTTTGCATCTGCCTATTTTCTTCAGCGCAAGGGGTGGCTGTATCACAGCCTGCCTGTCACCGGTGCGACCGCGCTTGCGCTAGGCTTACGGCTGGCGATGGCCGATATGCGGCGGCTCATACCCACCGGCGTAGGGCTAGCGATATTGGCGCTGCCAGTGCTGCTGCCTTACAAAACGGGTGCTTACTTCAACTGGTTTCAGTCAGAAATTGATCCGGTTCTCGCCACAGTTCCACGAGGTCAGCCGGTCTTTATAGTTGCGGCCGACCCAATGTGGGGGTGGCCAACGATGGAAAACCATGGCCTGATCTGGCCATCGCGGCTTCTCGCCCACTGGATGATACCGGCCATCGCGCACGGCGAAGTGATTGGCCCCAATCCCGCTCCGCTGCGTGCAATGGCGACGAAAATCCAAGGCCAAGCTGTACTGGAGATACGTTGTTCCTCTCCCGCGCTCATTCTGTTCGAGCGCCAGCGTAACTATGTTTATCAGCCATCCTCTTTCGATGTTCGCGGATTTTTCCTACGACGTGCCGAACTCCGCACCTATTTGGCGCGCAATTATCAAGAATTGTCCCCGACGCCGTCGCTCTATGTCTATCGTCGTATCACGCCACCAGATGCGGCGTATCCCGACCCGAAATGTCCCAATTTTTCATAGTTAGTGGTTTGGACGGGTGCCGGGCGATCGCGGTGGAGCTGAAGCGCGCCAAGCAGGTTAGTTGAAGCGGAATTCAATAAAATTTGCCAAGCCGAAATTGAATCAAATCGCCTGGCAGTTCAGATCAATTTTTTGCTGTCCTACATTGCGCCACGGCGATAGCGTCTTTCCATGATCTCAATCGACCCGATAGCGCCCGTATCTAACGCCGCGAGAATGCGAATTGAGCGTAAAGTTGCGCGGTTTTCTGCCAATTTTCAGCTCCGCCATTTTCCATGCTGAGTGTTGAAACCTACGCCGCGACGCCATGGCCCGACGCGATCGACTGGGAGGTGCGGGCAGGGGAAGCCGCCGCCGCTGCGCTTGCGCTCACCCCCTATGCGTCGCTGGCGAGTGCCTCGCCGCTTGTCGAAGTGTCGGTGCGGCTGACCGACGATGCCGAGGTCCACACGCTCAACCGCGATTTTCGCGGCAAGGACAAGCCGACCAACGTGTTGTCCTTCCCGCAGGTGCAGGACGATCTGCTCGAAGGTCTCGCGAACAGCGATGACGGCGAGATATTGCTCGGCGACATTGTGCTGGCGCGTGAAACCTGCGCGCGTGAGGCGGGGGAGAAAGGGATTTCCGTCGTCGACCATGCCACGCATCTGATCGTCCATGGCACGCTCCATCTTGTCGGTTACGACCATATGGATGATGCCTCGGCTGGGGCAATGGAAGCGCTCGAAGTGAAAGCGCTTGCATCGCTGGGCATCGCCAATCCATATGCGGAGCTTGATTAACGTAAGGACACGACACGCACATGCCCGACGACCAGGGATCTTCGACCCGATCGGAAGAAGACAGTAGATCCGGCCTTTGGGCCGGAATTCGGACATTGCTGTTTGGCGGCAACAACGAGCCGTCACTGCGCGAGCAGATCGAAGACGTCATCGACGAGGCGGAGGAAGAGGGGCAGGAGCGGCGCGGTAGTAGCGTCGTTGGCGACCTTTCGCCCATCGAACGCAAGATGCTGCGCAACCTGCTGCACTTTGGCGAACAGACCGTTGACGATGTAGCGGTTCCGCGCGCCGACATCATCGCTATTCCCGAAAGCGCCAGCTTCGCCGAGGTCGTGGCGCAATTTGCAGAGGCGGGTCACAGTCGCCTGCCGGTTTACCGCGAAAATCTCGACGAGGTCGTCGGCATGATCCACGTCAAGGATGTGTTCGCGGTGCTGGCGCAGGATCGCCCGCCGCCGCCCTTGCTCGACCTGCTCCGCCAGCCGCTTTATGTTCCGCAGTCGATGGGCGTTCTCGACCTGCTTGCCGAAATGCGCGCGAAACGAACGCATCTCGCGATCGTCATCGACGAATATTCGGGCACCGAAGGCTTGCTGACGATCGAGGATCTCGTTGAGGAAATCGTCGGCGAGATCGAGGACGAGCATGACGATGAGCCGATCATACTCTTCGCGCGCGGCGACGATGGCTGCTGGGAAGCCGACGCGCGCGCCGAACTCGACGATATCGGCGAAGCAATCGATCCGCGGCTTGCCGAGGTCGAGGAAGATGTCGACACGCTGGGTGGGCTCTCCGCCGTGCTCGCGGGGCATGTCCCCGAAGTTGGCGAGATCTTGCTGCATCCGAGTGGCTGGCGCATTGAGGTGACCGAGGCCGACGAACGCCGCGTCCATCACCTGCGCCTCCATCCGCCGGTCATCGCCGATCTGGAGGCCCCGTCGGAGCGCAGCGAAGAGTTCTGACGCAATTGCCTTTGCGCGCTCAAGCGCCTAGCGCAGGCGCAATGGACGTTTCCGACCTGCGCATCGCTCTGTTCAGCGGCAATTATAATATGACCACCGATGGTGCGAACAAGGCGCTGAACCGCCTTGTCGGCTATCTTCTGGCGCATGGAGCGGCGGTGCGCGTCTATTCGCCGACGGTCGCGGTGCCTGCATTCGAGCCGACCGGCGATCTGGTCAGTGTCCCGTCTTTCGCAATTCCGGGCCGCAGTGAGTATCGCATTCCCGTCTCTTTCTCGTCGCGAGTTCGCGAGGACATCGTCAATTTCGCGCCCAACATCGTCCATATCTCCAGCCCCGACCGCGTGTCGCGGCAAGCGGCGGCATGGGCGCGGCGTCGGCGCCTGCCAGTGGCGTGTTCGGTGCACACGCGCTTCGAAACCTATGTCCGCTACTATAATCTGTCGTTTCTCGAGCCCGTGATGGTCGCGTGGCTGCGCAAGCTTTACCGCAAGTGCGACGCGCTGATTGCGCCATCTGAAAGCTTTGCTCAGGTGCTGCGCGAGCAGCGGATGAATTACGACATCGGCATCTGGACCCGCGGCGTCGAACAGGGGATTTTCAATCCCGGCTGCCGCAACATGGAATGGCGCCGCACGCTCGGCATCGAGGATGATGTGCCCGCGATCGCCTTTCTCGGTCGGCTGGTGATGGAAAAAGGGCTCGACGTCTTCGCCGATGCGATCGATGTTCTTCAACGCCGCGGCGTGCCGCACAAGGTCGTCGTGATCGGCGAGGGGCCCGCAGGAGAATGGTTCGAATCGCGCCTGCCGAACGCCAGATTTGTCGGCTTCCAGGGCGGAGAAGATCTCGCCCGTGCCTTGGCATCGTGCGATATTTTCTTCAATCCGTCGGTCACCGAAACCTTCGGCAATGTTACGTTGGAAGCGATGGCGTGCGGACTTCCCGTCGTTGCCGCGCGTGCCACCGGCAGCGCGAGCATCGTCAAACACGGCCAGACCGGTTATCTTGTTCCGCCGGGCTCGATCACCGGCTTTGCGGATCATCTGCAACGCTATTGCCGTGACATCCAGCTTCGCGCCGAACATGGCGCCGCCGCCGTTCTCGAAAGCGGCGCCTATCAATGGGACGCAATCAATCAGGCCGTGGCCGATACCTATATCCGGCTGATCCGCCAAAAACAGCGGCACAGGAACTGAGCCTCCGATGGCCGGGGACCTATTCGGCGAAGACGCACCGGCCAAACGCGAAGGCGCTGCGACCGGTCCGGTGCCGCTCGCCGAAAGACTGCGCCCGCGCATTCTCGCCGATGTCGTCGGGCAAGAACATCTGACCGGGCCCGAAGGCACGATCGGCCGCATGGTTACGGCCGGGCAATTGTCATCGATCATCCTGTGGGGACCGCCCGGCACTGGGAAGACGACGATCGCACGTCTGCTCGCCGAAGCTGTGGGGATGCGTTTCGCGCCGCTGTCAGCCGTTTTTTCGGGGGTCGCGGATCTTCGTCAGGCCTTTGCCGACGCCGAGAAAATGGCCGCGGCAGGCAAGCGGACCCTGCTCTTTGTTGACGAAATTCATCGCTTCAATCGTGCACAGCAGGACGGCTTCCTTCCCTATGTCGAGCGCGGAACCGTGGTGCTAGTCGGCGCCACGACCGAAAACCCGAGCTTTGCGTTGAATGCGGCATTGTTGTCGCGGGCGCAGGTGCTGGTGCTGAACCGGCTCGGCGAAGATGCGCTGACCACGCTCGTCGAACGCGCCGAGAGCGAAGTCGGCCGCAGCCTTCCGGTCACCGATGATGCCAAGGTGGCGCTCGTCGCGAGCGCCGATGGCGACGGACGCTTCCTGCTCAATCAGGTCGAGACGCTCTTCGCCGCCGCGCTCGATAAGCCGCTGGACCCTGCCGAACTCGCGCAATTCCTCCATCGCCGCATGCCGGTCTACGACAAGGATCGCGACGGCCATTATAATCTCATCTCGGCGCTACATAAGGCGCTGCGCGGTTCCGACCCACAAGCTTCGCTCTATTGGCTCGCGCGGATGCTCGTCGCGGGCGAAGAGCCGCTTTATGTGATGCGCCGACTGGTGCGATTCGCGAGTGAGGATATCGGTCTCGCCGATCCGCAAGCTCTGGTGCAATGTCTTGCGGCAAAAGATGCGTATCAGTTTCTCGGATCGCCCGAAGGCGAACTCGCGATCGTCCAAGCCTGTATCTATCTTGCGACTGCGCCGAAATCGAACGCGGCCTATGCGGCGCAAAAGGCGGCATGGGCCGCCGCTCGTGATACCGGCAGCCTTGCGCCGCCTGCCAATATCCTCAATGCGCCGACCAAGCTTATGAAAGATCTGGGTTATGGGGCGGGCTATAGTTATGATCATGACGCGCCCGACGGCTTCTCAGGCGACAATTATTGGCCTGACGAAATGACGCCTATCGAATTCTACCGCCCCGTCGATCGCGGTTTCGAAAAGCGCATCGCCGAACGTCTGGCCTGGTGGGACGAAAGGCGCCGCGCACGCGACTGACGCGGGTCTTGCGTCCAGAATGGCACAGGTATAGTTTTCGCCCCGTCGGGTCGCGCCGGAATTGGGGTAATCATCATGGCATTGGCGCTTGTCCTTGCCGCCGCGGCGACACCGATATTGTCCTGCCCGGGCGGTACGATTGAAACCACTTGCACCGCCGCGGAGGTGTCGGCGAAGATCACGCTGACGCGCGCGCGTGTCTCCACCATTTCGCAGCGATGTCTCTACGACTTTGGCGGCCATTGCAGCGTCGAGGCGAGCGGGCGGATCAACACGTCGGATCGCGGCGCGACGATGCTCTGGCAGAAAATGCTGCTTGCGCCGCGCGATGGGCCGCAGGCTCGGATGCTGGTGCTGGTCGCGCAGGACAAGGCAGGCAAGACGACGCTCGCTGGCTTTTCCGAAAGCTCGGGATCGATCGGGACGCCCGATCTGGTCGTCGACGACGACAAGAGGCGGCTGATTCATGTCGGCGGCACGCTGGCCGGCAGCGGCGGCGGCAACGCCGATGCGCTGTTCGTCAGCGAAACCGCGAAGCCCAAATGGCGCCGGGTCGATCTGTCCGATTGGTCGGATCAGGGAGGGCGGTTGCTGCCGAAGGGATATTGGCTGCGTGGACCCGCGCAATTCACGTTCGACGAGATGTTCGCGTCGGCGCCCGTCGCCCGCGAAGGCGACGGCAATTGTTGTCCGCGCGGCGGCAACGCATATTACGACCTCGATATTCAGGGCGACCGGCTGGTGTTGACGCGTTTGCGGTTCCAGCCCATGCAGCCTTTGGGGCGCGACGTCGAAGTGATGGCCGGAACGCTCGAAGACTGATCCGACTGGACGTAATGGCGGCTAAATTCGACAATTGGGATGATGTGGTCGCATTTGCATGCGCACTGCCCGATGTCGAAATGCTGTCATTTTATGGCACTCCCTGTCCGAAACTGAATGGCAAGGCGCTGGCTTCGCCCGGGCGCGAAGCGGGGAGCTTCGCCGTCATGTGCAAGCCCGACGAAAAGGAAATCCTGCTTGGAACCGATCCCGACACCTTTTGGCAGACGCCGCATTATGCCGCCTGGCACGCGCTGCTTGTCCGGTTCGGGTCGGCCGCTCCCGAGCGCGTCGGCGATGTGCTTCGACGGGCGTGGTGGGATCGCGCAAAAAAGGGCCAACGACAGGCGTTTGGTGTGCGGCCCTGATATGCTACTTCGCCTGCTTCTGGGTTTGGTGCTGACGGCAGGCGCGGTCCCGGCTCATTCACAGACGCTGACACCGAAAGCGAATGTCGAGCTGAACCGCGCGTGGGCGGCGGGTTATCGCGCCGGTTTCGTCTGCTCGTCGCTGTGGAATGGCGGGGGCAAGCCGCTTGATGCGATCGAGCGCGATGAACTGACGGGTATCTATCCCGAGATTGAACCCGATGTGCACACGCTCAAGGCCGACGTTGACGACAAGGCGAAGAGGGTGAGTGTTCGCTACCGCGACGACATGCCGCCGCGGATTGCTGAATGGAATGGACGTGAAGGCTGCGTCACCCTGCCGATCGGCGCACAGCCATCGACCGCAATTTCTTCTGAAAAACGCCCCAACTATGATGCAAAAAGCTGGCCGCTTGGCGACAAGGGTTCAAGCTGGCCCATCGGAAGGGCGCTGACCCCATTCGACAAGGTCGGGACGACCATGGCGAGTTTCGGCGGGCGCACCAGTTCGCTGCTGATCGTCAAGAAAGGCAAGATATCGGTCGAGCGTTATTGGGGCGGGCATGATCGCCATACAGCGCAGCGCACTTTTTCCGTTGCGAAATCGATGGCGGCGACGCTGATCGGCCATTCGGTCTTGCAAGGTCAGATCGATGTGACAAAGCCCGCGATGATCGGCGAATGGCAGTCGCCCGGCGATCCGCGCGCGGCAATCACGACCGAACAATTGATGCGGATGGCAAGTGGCCTCACAAGCGATACCGCGGGCAACCGCAGCGACGCCATCTATATGGGCGGCGCATCGGTGCGGCAGTGGACGGTGCAATGGCCGCTGCTGAACCCGCCGAACACGCACTATCGCTATGCCAATAATGATACGATGCTTGCGACGCTGTCGCTGAAGGCCGCCAAGAAAAAGGCAGGTGCGCCGCTCGATCCCGCCGCATTTTTCGACCAGCTGGGCATGACGCGTAGCTTTTCCGAGCATGACAAGGATGGCGACTATATCCTGTCGAGCCAGGTGTGGACGACGGCGCGCGATCTCGCGCGGCTGGGCCTGCTCTACCAAAATGATGGCATGTGGCAGGGGCAGCGTCTGCTACCCGAAAACTGGCGCCGCTTCGTCACCACCCCGAGTGGTCCGCAGCCCGACGGCCCCTTCGGCTATGGCGCGGGCTTCTGGCTTCTGAACAAGTCGCAGGGCGTTCCGGCCGACGCGTTCGGCGCTTTCGGCAATCGCGGCCAATATCTCATCGTCATTCCATCGCGCGAACTGGTGATCGTGCGGCAGGGCTATGACGACGACAAGAACCGCCTCGACATCGCAAAGCTTGTCGAAGCCGTTGTTGCCGCCGACGCGCCGTCCCCCGGTTATTCGAAGGGCGGATAGCGCTCGAAGGTCGGAAGTTCCCCCAGCTTTTCCATCCAGCCGATACGCTCGGCGGTCTGAATTTGCGCCTGCGCAGGGATCAGATCTGGATCATCGAGCGTCGCGACCTGTACGTCGATCTGGCCCGGAAAAATCGCTTCATTGGTATAGAAGAGGCCGGTCCCACAAGTGTCGCAGAAATGCCGCCGGCCATGCTCCGACGACGCATAGATTTTTGCCGTGCCGCTGATGTCGATATCATCGGCCCCGACGAGCCCCCACCCGACCATCGGCGCGCCCGAATGGCGGCGGCAATCCTTGCAATGACAAAGCGCATGATGCTCGACCGCAGTGATCATCGAAAAACGGATCGCGCCGCAATGGCATTGGCCGCTGGCGCGCGGTGCTTGTTCATTCATCTCTCTCTCCTCGAGCAATCGAGATGAGAACGTAACATAAACATCGCGGGTCGCAAGCGCTCAATCCCCCAAATCAACCCCATGCGCTGCTGCCCAGTCCTGATACTGGCCGCGCGGGTTCGACGTCGGCTGGGCAAGGATCGCCGGGATGTCGGCGCGCAGCGCGCCGAGGTCAAGTGACCGAATCATCGCCTTTACCGGACCGACGCCAGCGGGCGTGATCGACAACCGTTCGATACCGACCCCCAGCAACGCCATCGCTTCCAGCGGTCGGCCACCCATTTCGCCGCAGACACCCAGCGCTACTTTCGACCCGGATACCGTGCGGACGACGCGGGAAAGATAGCGCATGACGATCGGTGAGAGCCAGTCATAGCGTTCGGCAAGCCTTGGATGCGCGCGGTCGGCGGCGAACAGGAACTGCGTCAGATCGTTCGTGCCGACCGACAGGAAATCGAGGTGCGGCAACATCAGGTCGAGCGTTTCGAGCAGGCCCGGCACTTCGAGCATCGCGCCATAGCGGATCGCGGCCGGCAACTTCTTGTTGTGGCTTGCGAGCCATGCGCGCTGCCCGACGAACAGGTTGCGCGCAGCTTCATACTCCCACGGTTCCGACACCATCGGGAACATCACGTTGAGCGTGCGTCCGGCGGCCGCTTCCATCAGCGCGCGCGCTTGCACCTTCAAGAGGCCCTCGCGCTCAAGTGCGAGGCGGAGCGCCCGCCAGCCCATCGCAGGATTTTCCTCCTGCGCGGTGTCGCCGACATTCATG
>JAURVS010000425.1 GCA_030655355.1 Sphingopyxis sp. | reverse complement strand
CGATTTCGCCGCGATTGGCGATGAGGAGGGACTGGATCATGGGTGCGGTTCCGGAAAATCGTGGCGGGTGTGAAGGGCGTCAAGCAACGGCTTGATGTCGTTCACGAAGCTGCCATCGGGAAAAACAAGCGCGGGAAGATTTTGGTTCGACTCTCCGATGGCGTCGACCACAAGCTGGCGTGGACGCGGCCAGGGGACGCGGATCACTTCCAATTTGGCCGTGCGATCGGGGAACATCGCAAGCAGGCCTTCGACGAGGATGCAGTCGCGGCAGTAGAAGGTCGTGCCGGGAAAGGCCGGGTCGTCGAACTCGCGATCGAGAATGAACAGGCGGTCTGGCTGGTCGCTCATCGTCATTACATCCGGAACACGCCGAAGCCGCGGTCTTCGACCGGAGCATTCAGCGTGGCGGCGAATGCCAGTCCGAGCACGTCGCGCGTCTGCGCCGGATCGATGATGCCATCGTCCCACAGCCGGGCAGTCGCGTGATAGGGATTGCCTTCATCTTCATATTTCTGACGGATCGGCGCCTTGAACGCTTCGGCTTCTTCGGGCGACCATTTGTCGGCGTCGCGGTGGACGGTTGCCAGAACCGATGCCGCCTGTTCGCCGCCCATCACGCTGATCCGGCTGTTCGGCCAGCTGAACAGGAAGCGCGGGCTGTAGGCGCGGCCGCACATGCCATAATTGCCTGCGCCAAAGCTGCCGCCGATCAGCACGGTGATTTTGGGGACGGTGGCGGTGGCAACGGCGGTCACCAGCTTCGCGCCATGCTTCGCAATGCCTTCGGCCTCATATTTGCCGCCGACCATGAAACCGCTGATATTCTGGAGGAAGAGCAGGGGGATGCGCCGTTGCTGCGCGAGTTCGATGAAATGCGCGCCTTTGACCGCAGATTCGCTGAACAGCACGCCATTGTTGGCGAGGATCGCGACGGGGATGCCCCAGATATGCGCGAAGCCGCAGACGAGTGTGCTGCCGTAATTCGCCTTGAATTCATGAAACTCGCTGGTGTCGACGAGGCGTGCGATCACTTCGTGCACATCATAGGGCGCGCGGACATCGTCGGGGACAACGCCGTAAAGCTCTTCGCCATCATATTTCGGCGGTCGGGGCTCCTTAAGTGGAACTTCGAAGCCCTTGTCGTCGCCGAGATGGCTGATGATGTCGCGAACGATCGTCAGCGCATGTTCGTCATTCTCGGCCAGATGATCGACGACACCCGACTTTTTCGCGTGCAGGTCGCCGCCGCCGAGATCCTCGGCACTAATCTCTTCGCCCGTTGCGGCCTTCACCAGCGGGGGGCCTGCGAGGAAGATCGTGCCCTGATTGCGCACGATGACGGTCTCGTCGCTCATCGCAGGCACATAGGCGCCGCCCGCGGTGCAGCTTCCCATCACGCACGCGATCTGCGGTATGCGCTTTGCCGACATATTCGCCTGGTTGAAGAAGATGCGCCCAAAATGGTCGCGGTCAGGGAACACCTGATCCTGATGCGGCAGGTTCGCGCCGCCGCTGTCGACGAGATAGATGCAAGGCAGGCGGTTTGCTTCGGCAATCTCCTGCGCGCGCAGATGCTTTTTGACCGTCATTGGATAATAGGTGCCGCCTTTGACCGTCGCATCGTTGCACACGATCATGCACTGTCGCCCCGACACGCGACCGATGCCGCAGATCAGGCCCGCGCCCGGCACTTCGCCTTCGTAGAGATCATTCGCGGCGAGCTGGCCGATTTCGAGGAAAGGCGAGCCGGGGTCGAGCAGCCGCTCGACCCGCTCGCGCGGGAGCAGTTTGCCGCGGCTCGTGTGGCGCTCGCGCGACTTTTCGTTACCGCCGAGCGCCGTTTCGGCGACTTGCGCCCGCAGCGCGTCGGTCAGCGCGCGATTGTGCGCCGTGCGGGTACGAAATTCATCGCTGTCCACGTTGATGCT
>JAURVS010000327.1 GCA_030655355.1 Sphingopyxis sp. | reverse complement strand
GTCCGCGACATGCCGGCCGGCACGCTGCTGCTCCTCTTGCTCGCCGCAGGGCTTGCGCTCTACGGCGCGTACAGGCTTTATGGCGCCGCGCTAGACAGCGAAGGCAAGGGCAGTGATGCAAAGGGCATCGCGATCCGCGTTGGCTATGCTGCCAGCGGGCTTGCGCCTTTTGTGCTGGCCTGGGCGGCCGCCCGCCTGGCCTCGGGCGAGGCGTCCGGCGGAGGCCGTGAAAAGGAAGCGGCGGGAATGCTGCTCGATATGCCGCTGGGCGGCACCCTGCTCGGCTTGATCGGTGTCGCCTTTGTCGCGGCGGCGGCTCAGCAGGCGACGAAGGCCTGGACCACCGAGTTCATGCGCGATCTTGCGCCCGGAGCGCCGTCATGGGTCGTGCCCGTCGGACGCGCCGGTCTCGCGGCTCGCGCCGTGGTGTTCGCAGTGATCGGCATCTCGCTCGTTAAGGCTGGGTGGTTCGGATCCGCGGGCGAGGTCAAGGGTCTCGGCGATGCCTTGTCGTCGCTCACCGAGAACAAGGGACTCTATTTACTCGTCGCCGCGGGCCTGTTCCTGTTCGGCGTGCACAGCTTCGTCGAGGCGCGATGGCGCCGCATCCACGACGAGGATGTCGTGGCGCGCCTCAAGTCTGCCGCGCGATAGACAAGTGCACGCTTCGTTGCTGATCGACCATCCGACCATCCCTAAGAATGCTTGTGGGTGACGATTACGCCCACGGACAGCGCGACGGCGTCCGCATCGCGCTCAAAGTGCGGGAAGCCGAAGATCCGACATGAGCGGCGCCGCTCAGCGAAAGCCGCTCGTGGCGGACCAACCGGACCCGCGACGTTCGGACAAGACATTGCAGGTGGCGTCCGAAAGCTGCCAGCCACAATCGGCCAAGGAGCCTCTAAAGTTGGCAACGGCAAAAAGGCCTCGCGATGACGCGAGGCCTTTCCGTTCTCTTGCCTTTGTACAGCGGGAGAAACCTCCTCGCCAGCTTGGGTCGCTAAAGCCAGCTTTGGAGAAAGAGGTAATCAGGATCGCATCAAAACCCGGAGGAGACCCCAACGCGGCCGCCCGTTGAGCCCTTGACGGTCGATCCGGCAAAACCCCCCTAAAGGTAGACACGCGGTGCCGCGCGCACGACCACGGAGCCTGAAAAGCCCTGCTCGCCGCGAAAAGTGGCGAGATTGAAGTTCATAGAGACCGTGCTGTCGGGCACGATCATCGTTCCGCCCATCGCCATCGCGGCGGCGATGCCACCATTCGCGTGGCGGAAACGGCGATCAAACGAGGCATTCAGTCCGTCGATGCGTGCGTCAATCTGTCCGAGCCGGTCATCGAAGCCGCTGGGGCGGACGGTCCCAATTTTCACCCAAATTACATTGGGTAGATCGTGATGGCGACAGCATCTAGTCAACCCGCACAAAGCCGAGGATCCCATGCATTCTATCGGCTGGGGGGAAGCAGTGATCAGTAAGAGGACCCGCTGGAGCGCGGCAGCGCTCCAGCGAACCTCTAACTTTGCCTGCGAAACTAAGGGGAATTATTCATGCGAACTGTTTCGAAATCTCGCCTGCTCACGACCAGCGCGATTGTGGGCCTTGCAGTTGTGCACCTATCGTCTCCCGCAGCCGCGCAGGCCAGTTTCGGCATCCACAACGACCAGACCGGAACGCTGGATGTCGCCGTTGCCGAAAATGAAGAGGTCGTCGGGACCATTATCGGGGTCTACGCTGACAATGGCGCGGTTGTAGTCGATAACGACGGCACGATCCGGGGCAACGGCACGGATTTTGGAAGCATCAGCCAGCGGCCAAGCGGGGGCGTTGTGATCGCCCAGCCGGGTTCTACCGTCACTAACAGAGGTACGATCACTGGCGCCGCCAACGGCGTGACGACTTCCTACTTTTTCGGCGAGGACGAGGAGGGTGAAGATCTTCCCTCGCAGGCACTCGCGGCCGACACGACGGTTACAAACTCTGGTCTAATCCGCGGCCAGGCCGGCAGCGGCGTTGCGCTGATTGGCGGCGGCGACGTCGTCAACAGCGGCACGATTCAAGGCTTTGGCGCAGCGGGCGTACAGGCAACAGGCGTCGTCATTGCCGAATTCCCCGAAGCGATTGCCGAGGGAGTGACTGGGGTAGGTTCGATCACAAATACCCAAACCGGCTTGATCGAGGGCCAGTTGTTTGGCGTTCTCATGTCGGGCGGCGGCACCATCGACAATGAAGGCACAATCCGCAGCACGGGCACGTTCAACCCGGCGACCCCTAACGTATCGCCCTTTGGGGTCATTCTAACGGCCAATGCAAATCAGCCCGACCGAACCGCAACGGTCAACAACAGCGGTACGATCAACGGATTCCTTGGGCTTCTCGCCAACCAGTCGCTCGACGCAGCAGTCATCAACAACAGCGGTCTGATTTCGGCCCAGCAGACCGCCATCATTGGTCTCAACAGCGGTGATCTGATCGTAAATAATGCGGAAGACGGCCGCATCCTAGGCAATGCCGCTGCAATTGCATCAAATGCAGGCACGCTGACCGTCGATAACGAAGGCCTGATCCGCAGCAACAATCAGATGGGCATCAACATCACGACGCCCGGTGCCGTCATCGAAAACAGTGGCACGATCCAAGGCAACACCTTCGGCATCACGACGAATCCGTTTCAGGTCAGCCCGGGCGTATTGGTTGAGCGCGCCTTTAATACGTCGGTCACGAACAGCGGCACGATCATTGGCGTCACCAATGATGCCGTTCGCCTCGTCGGCGGCGGGACCGTAACGAACAGCGGCTTCATTCATGGCGTCACACCCACCCAGAACGGCACCGACGGCGTATCGATTTTTGCTGCAATTGGGCAGGATCTGGCGGCCTTTTCGGCAACGGTCGTTAATTTGCTCGGCGGCGAAATCGACGGTCAGCGTGCTGGGGTCGTGCTTTCTTCCGGCGGAACGATTGATAATGCCGGCGACATTTCGGCTTCGCAGTTCGGAGTGCTCATCCAGAACGGTCTGGGCGAAGGCGATCGAACGGGCACGATCAGCAACACGGGCTATATTGCAGGCAACGCAGGCGAAGGTATCGTCGGATTCGGCCGGCTGACCGATTTTTCGGTGACAAACAGTGGTGAAATCATTGGGGGCGCCAGTGACGGCATCTATGTGTCCACGATCAGCGGAGGCGCCATCGTCATCGAGAATGCCGAAGGCGGCACGATCACTGGCGCGGCATCTGGCATCGAGACCGAGCTTGGCTCGCTAACGCTGATCAACGCTGGTACAATCCGCGGGAACGGCGCAAACGCCGCCGCCGGCTTATCACCGGACGCGGGCGTTACGATCGCCGATGGTGGCAGCTCGGTGACCAACAGCGGGACGATATCGGGCAATCGCTCCGGCATCACTACGGCTCTCTACATCAACCAAGACACTAGCGAGCCCGAAGCGCGTGCCATCGGCACGACGGTTGCCAATTCGGGGCTGATTGAAGGCGCTGGTGGCGCCGGCGTTTCGCTCGTTGGTGGCGGCTCTGTTGTCAACAGCGGGACTATACGCGGGCTGGGCGGCAGCAACGCTAACGGCACAGGCGTCTCATTGACCGAGTTTTCGCAATCGATCGCTGCTGGGGTCACCGGGATTGGTTCGGTCGAGAATAGCGAAGGGGGGCTGATCGAAGGTCAGTTTTTTGGCGTCGCCATTCAGGGCGGCGGTACAATCGAAAACGCGGGAACAATTCGCAGTTTGGGGAATCCCAATCCGGCAAACCCGAATGTCAGCCCGTTCGGCGTCATCCTGAATGCCGTCGCCGGTCAGACCGGACGCATCGGCACGCTCAACAATAGCGGCAGTGTTTCGGGCTTCCTCGGCCTGCTTGTGGGCGGAATGCTCGATACAGGGATCATCAACAATGACGGTCTCATTAGCGGTCAAGCTCTGGGTGTCGTTGGCCAGTCCACCGGCGCGCTCGTCGTAAACAACGGCGAAGACGGTCAGATCAGCGCCAGCGGAAATGCAATTACCTCGAACGAGGGGTCGCTCACTGTCGACAACGACGGACTTGTCCGCAGCGTCACCCAAAATGGCATCAATATTACGACTGCTAATGCGACAATCGTCAACGCGGGCACGATCGAGGGCGGTCAATATGGCATCGTCACTCAGGTCTATCAGGGAACGATCGGCCGCGCCGTAGGCACCGATATCACGAACAGCGGGACGATCCGGGGCGTGAACAATGACGGTATCCGGCTCGCTGGCGGTGGATCTGTGACGAACAGCGGCCTGATCGAGGGCGTCAACACGGGTGCACAGGGCACCGACGGCATTTCGATGTTCGCCCACGCTGACCAGCCGAAGGAGGCATTCGGCGCAAGCGTTGTAAATCTGGCTGGCAGTAACATCACCGGCCAACGGTTTGGCATCATCCTGTCGGGCGGCGGCGCGGTCGAAAATGCCGGTAATGTGTCTGGTCTCGACGGCGGTATGTTCCTTCAGGGAACGGCGATCAACACCGAGCCCGGCGAAGACCGCAGCGGCCTGACCGCAGCCGTGATTAACAGCGGCACAATCTCTGGCAGCCGCGAAGGGCTGAACGGCTATGGCGTCGGCTTCGGCAGCGACCTGTCGAGCGCGAGACTCGAAAATAGCGGCACGATCAGCAGCCTGCATGCTGCTGGTGTGTTCCACGGCACTTTGGGCGATGTGACGATCACGAACACCGCGGCGGGCAAGATCGAGGGCACCGCTTATGGCATTTATGCCGATGGTGATGGCAAGCTCAGCGTCGTCAACGCGGGCACGATTACGAGCGCCGCGACGGGAATTGAATCAACAACGCAGACGAGCATCACGAACCGCGGGGCAATCATCGGCGGCAATGGCGTCGCTGTCCTTCTCGGCGCCTTCGACGATTTTGTGACTCTCGGGACGGGCAGCGCGGTCACCGGGCTGATCGACGCGGGTGACGGCACCGACAGCGTCGTCCTAGACGGTGATATCCCTGAGCTGACCGCAGCACAGCAATTGACTGCTGCAAATGGCTTTGAGGCTTTGGAAGTCGCAGCGGGCTATTGGTCGACGTCGGGCGAGGTCGGCGCGTTCGACAGCGTTACGATCGCCGAGGGCGGAACATTGCGAGTCAA
>JAURVS010000415.1 GCA_030655355.1 Sphingopyxis sp. | reverse complement strand
GTCAAATGCGGTTCGACGTTCAAAGCGTTTTGATGCACTGCGCAATCCCCTGAAACCCAAGGCGTAGACACTGTGCGACCGACGAGCATCTTTTGCGCGGCAATGCCGCAACCCACCTGCTCTGCTTTCGATAATATCGCTTTGTGGACTGTTTAGCAATTAACCTAAGCTAATTAAGGATGTAGCGGCATGCTTCGTGCCAATACCTCTATACTACTGAGATTCATTAGTATTTTCATCCAGAATGATAAGGAATAATACGTAGGTAATTTTCCTAAGGCAATTACACACGCTAATTCCTTAGGCTTTCTCCGAATGGATTCCTGATCCGCAAAGGCAGATGAGACTCGCAAATGGGGTCGCCGCAAATACCAATTCAAGATTGGAGACGTGGCGTGAATGGTCTTTCGGCAGAATTTCAACATGCGGTTAACCCGCAAGATACAACGCTCAAGTTCCGCAAGGGCGAGATCATTTTTTCGCAGGGGGATCCGGGCGATTGCTGGTTCGAAGTCGTATCCGGCACCGTGCGAACCTGTCACTTCCACGTCGACGGACACCGCCAACTTACGGGCTTTTTCTATAAGGGCGACGTTTTCGGCGTTGAATATGGCGCTCGCGATGCCGCCGCGGAGGCGGTTACCAATACAACCCTGACCCGCCGTCCGGCACTGAACGACGGACCGAATTCGTCGTGGCAGAATCGGGCGCTGGAACGCGCGCTGGACAGCGCGAACCAATGTATTTTCCTGCTCGGCCGCCGCAACGCCAATGAGCGAGTCGCGGCCTTTCTGTTGATCGCGGCGAAAAGGCTGTCGGCGCTCGACAGCATCCCCCTGCCGATGACACGCAGCGATATTGCCGACCATCTGGGCCTGACCATCCATACGGTCAGCCGGACGATCTCGGGCTTCGTCCGTCAGGGGTTCATCGAGCTTGAGGGGCCGCAATTATGCCGAATCGTCGATCTTGAAGGATTGCGCGCGATCGCCGGGGAGGAAATCGGCGTGGCGATCGACAATATGGGCGCGATGCGGTCGCGGCGAGGCTATGCCGGGCAGGGAGCCGGGGTATGAGCATTTTGTCGGCCAATCCCATGCTGCGCCACATGGGCGTCGCGGCCGTCGGTCTTTCGGCCGCATTTGTACCGTCGCAGGCCGAAGCGCACGAAGCCGCAGGGCTCGACGCGCCGGGGCTGCAATGCCTGTGTGACGCGCTTCCCTATCTCGATACGGCGCTGACCTGGAATGCAGCTGCCGCGGGGGCTGGCGCAGAGAAGGCGGCTCCAGCGGCGAGCGCCGAAAAACCGGCGGCGCGTGCCGAAAGCGAGATCGAGGCTCAGCGCCGCATCATCGCCGAGCAGCGCGCGATGATCGATCAACAACATGCGATGCTGCTGGAGCAGCGCAAGCAGATCGAACAGATGCAGCAGCAACTTGCGGCGCAACAGATCCAGGTCGACCGGCTGACATCCTTTGCGTTGGCCGATCAGCCGCTCGACCTGCTCCGCGGTGCAGGGATGGGGCAGGGCGTCGGCCCTGGCCCGGCGCTGCCCGGAGTCGGCAGCGATGCCGTGGCGCTGCCTGACGCGCCTGTGGGCGAAGCGCCACCGCCGAGCGAAACGCCCGAACAGCGCGTCGCAGCGGTTCCCGAAGGGCAGGGGGTTCTCACGCGCGCCGGCCATTTCGTTTTCGAACCTTCCTTCGAATATACGCGTTCGTCGACCAACCGCCTCGTTTTTCGAGGGATCGAGTTGATTCCGGGAATCCAGATCGGGCTGATCGAGGCCACCGACGCCGATCGCGACACGCTCGTCGGCACAGCGTCACTTCGCTATGGAATTACCGACCGGCTCGAGGCCGAAGTGCGCATGCCCTATCTGTATCGCAATGACCGGATCGAAGTCGTTCAGCAGCGCGACGAGGGCATCGTGCGGTCAATCGCGTTGCGCGAGAAGGGCATTGGCGATGCCGAATTCTCGCTACGCTACCAATTCAATCGTCCGGTCGGGCAGAAGCCGATCTTTGTCGGCACGCTGCGCGTCAAGTCGGATACGGGAAAAGGGCCGTTCGACATCGGATATGATGAATTCGGCGTCGCGACGGGCCTTGCAACCGGATCGGGTTTCTGGGCGGTCCAGCCGGGTGTCAATTTCCTGATGCCGTCGGATCCTGCGGTCATCTATGGCGGCGCCGCTTATCTCTATCACATCCCCCGCAATGTGAATGAAATGGTCGGCGACGTGAAGATCGGGCGTGTGGATCCGGGCGATGCCATTTCGGCCAATATCGGATTTGGCTTTGCGCTGAACCCGCGCTTTTCCTTCTCGCTTGGTTATCGCCACAATTACATCTTCCCGACGAAAACCGACATCGGCGACACGCGGCAGAAGTCCAACTATCTCCACGTCGGTTCGCTCAATCTGGGCATGTCTTACCGCCTGACCGAGCGCAACGTGCTCAACCTCGGCTTTGAAATCGGGGTGACCGAGGATGCGCCCGACGTGTCGATCACGCTGCGCATGCCGTTCGGCGGGAAATTGTAAGCGCCGGCCGCTCGGCTTCGGTCCCCAACCGCCATCAACCACGAATCACAGAAAAAAGCCCCGCCATAAAGGCGGGGCCAGGTGAACCGTCCCTGTTAGAAACGGGGGCGGGGGGTCGTCAGTTCCCAAGTGCTCCCATGGTTTGGGCGCCCATCACGGCGCCGATCGAGTCGCTCATCCGCGTCGTCGCAAGCGCGTCGCGGAAGCCTTCATATCCGCTGACGTCGAGCACCGCGTCGACCTGTTGGTTGAGCGAGACATTGCTGGCGGTGTTGATCAGCACATTCTGTATCGAGTCGGTGCTCTGAACGAGCGCCGTCTGTCCGTTGTTCGCGAGGAACACCGAGTCGTCGCCGACGCGCATCGTGATGCCGCCGCTGGTCAGGATGCCGCCCTGGATCTGCGCCGCATCGACTGCGGTCAGCGACGGCGACACGAACCGTTCGATCGATGATCCTTGGGGAGTCCAGCTGATGACGGTTCGCAGGGCAAGCTCGTCGTTGACGAAGCTGCGGATATCGGCGCCGAATGCGATCACCATTCCCTGAAAGGCAAAGCCGCCGCGCTGCTTCGCCAGCACCTCGTCGGGGACGATCTCCACCTTGGACGGCGTCTGCGCTTCCGGGGGCTCGCTTGCCGCAAGCAGGATGGGCGCGAAGGCAAAAAGGAGGAGGCGTGGGGACATGGTCATTCTCATTTCACAGTACCGACGCGCACATCGAGCAATATCTGCGGCGTCAGCTGATATTGGGGCGGAAGGTTGGTGGTCAGGTCGCCAACCGAGACCTGAAGCGATCCCTCTTTTTCGAGCGGGGCCTGCGACCAAGGGCCCCAATCGCCGGCGAGGTTGAACGAGGGGCGCTTTTTGCCGCCTTCGACGATTGCCAGCGCGATGCCATTCCAGTGCTGTTCGAAATCCTTGAGCGAATATTCGTTGAGTCCGAGGACCGAGTCGCCGGTGAGCACCCGGTCGTTATGGATCCCCTTGATGACAACGAAATGCTTGAAACCTTTGAGGTCCATCAGGACGATCGTCGGGCGTTTCACCTGCTTCAACTGGTCGACGGTGAGCCGGAAACCTTCGGCGCGATAACCGCGCGTGGCGAGATAGGTCTTCATGTCGAGCATCGAAAAACCGACCTTGCGGATCGCTTCGCGATCGCCCTTGTCCCACATTGCGCGAAACGGCATCGCCTCCGATGTCGGGGCACCATAATGATAGGTCAGCAAAGTCGCGACGGCCGCAGAACCGCAGCTGAAATCATAACGCTGGCGGATGACGGAGCGGAACGGGATATCCCACCAGGTCATCACGTTAAGCTGATAGCTGCCGCCCGTTTCAGGACCGGTCAGCCGGACTTCGGCAGCCGCGGGCGCTGCCGCGAGGGCGCATAGCAACCCCGCGATCAAGGTTCGCATGGGCCGCACGGCGCGTTCAATCGCCGAGGTTGATGGTCAGGCTCATGCCGCTTTGGGCACTGACCTGCGCACCGGTGTTGATCAGCAGATTGCCGACGCCATTGAAATTCGACAGAGCGAAGTCGCTGAGCGTGACCGCACCTGCGGTATAGTCGCCCTTGAGTACATTCCCGCTGACGATCGAATCCATCGTCTGATTGGTAATGACCAGCGACTCGCCGCCGCGGAGCGTATTGAGTTCGGTATCGTTCAGTATCGGCGATTTGCGATCGCGCGATAGCGAAATTGCCGGGACCGTGACGGCTTCGGCCGTGACGGTTTTGACAACGGCCGGAACCATAGTGTCGGACGGAAGCACTTGTGCCGATGCGGGCACCGACAGGCTTGCCAGCACGAACAGGGCCGGGACGATCGGGGGATTCATGACGGACGCTCCTTGACAGCGAAACTTGGGAAATGGCCGGCCCGCCAGTGGTGCCAGGCCGGCCATCCGGGGGACCTCTTAGTCGTCCGCGCCGCCGCCGCCAGCAGCCGCAGCCGGGGCGCTGTCGCCGAAGCTGACCGTGCCTTGTGCCGCGATGTTGGTTGCAGCCTGAGCATTCGAGTTGATGCCCGTGTTCCAGGCAGCGTTCAGAATGCCGGCGTAGGCAGCAAAGGCGCTGCCACTGACATTGTTGCCGCCGCTGTTGTAGCCGACAGCCGTTTCGGTGCCGTCTTCACCATCCAGATCGACGACCTCGTCGAGCTGGCTGTTGCTGTTGGTAGCGGTCAGAACCTGGATTGCGACGACCGAGTTGTTGCCATTGCCCGAACCATTGCCGTCATTGTCCTGATCGTCGTCCGAAAAGGTGTCGGCTGCATTATCCTGAACGAACAGGTCGATCAGGTCGTTCACGACAGTGGTGTCGTTGCCGAAGCCGGCTGCAGCACCATTGGTGGTGTTGTCATTGTCCTGATTCTGTTGCGCGACGGCCGGTGCAGCCGTTGCAGCAAGCGCCAGCGTCGAAACCGCCAGCATGACTTTCTTGATCATGATGTTTCCTCTCTTAAAAGGGGATAGCTCGCGATGCCCGACGGCATGGCTGATGCGGATCCTCCCCGACTCCGTCCGCATCGATGCGAACGCGGCGATCATGACTCGCCGCGGCGGAGACCGCTTTGCGAATTGGCAATGATTGGACCGGGAGAAATACCCAGATGATATCGGTTGGGGATTTGCGTGGCACGCGTCCGCGCCGCGGCGAACGTTATGCCGCCTCAGCCCGAACCATCGGGCTTGGGTTTCTCAGAAGCTTTTCGGCAGGCCGAGTGCGTGGGTCGCGACATGGCTCAAGATCAGGTTCGTGCTGATCGGAGCAACCTGATAGAGGCGCGTTTCGCGGAACTTGCGCTCGATGTCATATTCCTCGGCAAAGCCGAAGCCGCCGTGCGTCTGTACGCACATGTCGGCAGCGTACCAACTCGCTTCGGACGCAAGCATCTTGGCCATATTGGCCTCGGTCCCGCCATCCTGCCCGGCGTCGAACAGCCGCGCGGCCTTGTCGACCATTTCGGAGGCGGCGGCGATCTGGACATAAGCGCGCGCAATCGGGAACTGGATGCCCTGATTTTCCCCGATCGCACGGCCGAAGACTTCGCGGTCCTTGGCATAGGCAGTGGCGCGGTCGATGAAGAAGCGGCCGTCGCCGATGCATTCGGAGGCAATAAGGATGCGCTCGGCGTTCATTCCCGAAAGGATGTAGCGGAAGCCCTTGCCCTCCTCGCCGATCAGATTGGCGGCAGGGACTTCGAGATCGTCGAAGAACAGCTCGGTCGTCGCATGATTGAGCATAGTGCGGACGGGGCGGATCGTCAGCCCGTTGCCTTTCGCCTCGCGCATGTCGACGAGCAACACGCTCATTCCGTCCGAGGATTTGGCGCATTCCTCGCGTGGCGTCGTCCGGCACAGCAGGACCATCAGGTCCGAATGTTCTGCGCGGCTGATCCAGATCTTTTGGCCGTTGACGATATATTTGTCGCCGACCCTTTTGGCGAAGGTGCGGATGCGCGTCGTGTCGGTGCCTGCTGTCGGTTCAGTAACGCCAAACGCCTGCAGACGGAGCTCGCCGGTTGCGATGGCGGGAAGATAGGCCTGTTTCTGCGCCTCCGACCCATGCTTCAGCAGCGTGCCCATCGTATACATTTGCGCGTGGCAGGCGCCGCCATTGCAGCCCGAGCGATGGATTTCCTCAAGCACTGCGGTGGCAGCGCCGAGGCCAAGGCCCGACCCGCCATATTCTTCGGGGATCAGAACCGAGAGGAAACCCGCTTCGGTTAGCGTGCGGACAAATTCGGTGGGGTAGATGCGATCGCGGTCAAGCCGCTGCCAATATTCGCCCGGAAAACCGGCGCACAGGCGGCGCACCGCTTCGCGAATTTCCGGATAGCTTTGCGAATTGGCTTCGGACATTGGCACTGGCTCTCCCCTGATCGTGGGGAGAGCCTTAGGATGCGAAGTTTTGTGCGCCAAGTCTAATTGGTGGTCAGATCGACGGCAGATCGAGCCCCTGCTCGCGGGCACAATCGATCGCGATGTCATATCCCGCGTCGGCGTGACGCATCACTCCGGTCGCGGGATCGTTCCACAGCACGCGGCCCAGCCGTTCGGCCGCGTCATCGGTCCCGTCGGCGACGATCACCATGCCGCTGTGCTGCGAATAGCCCATGCCAACGCCGCCGCCATGGTGGAGCGACACCCAGGTTGCGCCCGAAGCAGTGTTGAGCAGGGCGTTGAGCAAAGGCCAGTCGCTGATCGCATCACTGCCGTCGCGCATTGCCTCGGTCTCGCGATTGGGGCTGGCGACCGAGCCCGAGTCGAGATGGTCGCGGCCGATCACGACGGGGGCCTTCAATTCGCCGCTACGGACCATCTCGTTGAACGCGAGTCCTAGTCGGTGGCGGTCGCCGAGACCGACCCAGCAGATGCGCGCGGGGAGGCCCTGAAACTGAATCTTCTCGCGCGCCATGTCGAGCCAGTTGTGGAGGTGGGCATTGTCGGGGAGCAATTCCTTCACCTTGGCGTCGGTCTTGTAGATATCCTCGGGATCGCCCGACAGCGCCGCCCAGCGGAATGGGCCGACGCCGCGGCAGAAGAGCGGGCGGATATAGGCGGGGACGAAACCGGGGAAAGCGAAGGCATCGGCGACGCCTTCGTCGAAGGCGACCTGGCGGATGTTGTTGCCATAATCGACGGTGGGCACGCCGGCCTTCCAGAAGTCGAGCATCGCCTGTACATGCACCGCCATCGACGCGCGCGCGGCCTTGTCGACCGATGCCGGATCGCTCTCGCGCTTTGCGAACCATTGGTCGAGCGTCCAGCCCTGCGGCAGATAGCCGTTGATCGGATCATGCGCCGAAGTCTGGTCGGTGACGAGGTCGGGGCGGACGCCGCGGCGGACGAGTTCGGGATAGATGTCGGCGGCATTGGCGCAAAGCCCGACCGACAGCGGCGTCTTGGCATTGGTGACCAGATCGAGCGCTTCGTCGAGCGTCTTTGCCTCGACGTCGAGATAGCCCGTATCGAGCCGCATCGCGATCCGGCTCGGCTGGCATTCGATCGCAAGGCATGACGCGCCCGCCATCGTCGCCGCCAGCGTCTGCGCGCCGCCCATGCCGCCAAGGCCCGCGGTCAGGATCCAGCGGCCCGACAAATCGCCGTCATAATGCTGGCGACCGGCTTCGACGAAGGTTTCGTAGGTGCCCTGAACGATGCCTTGGCTGCCGATGTAGATCCAGCTGCCCGCGGTCATCTGGCCGTACATCATCAGGCCCTTTTTATCGAGCTCGTGGAAATGATCCCAGTTCGCCCATTTGGGGACGAGGTTCGAGTTGGCGAGCAGGACGCGCGGCGCATTCTTGTGCGTCTTGAACACGCCGACGGGCTTGCCCGACTGAACGAGCAGAGTCTCGTCGTCTTCGAGCCGCTTCAGCGTCTCCACGATGCGGTCATAGCTTTCCCAGTCGCGCGCGGCGCGGCCGATGCCGCCATAGACGACCAGCTCCTGCGGCGCCTCGGCAACGCGCGGATCAAGATTGTTCATCAGCATCCGCAGCGGCGCTTCGGTGAGCCAGCTTTTCGCGTTTAGTTCGGTCCCGGTCGGGGCGACGATATGGCGCTGATTGTCGAGGCGGGTCATGATAGTCCTTTCGCAAAATCGAGGGCGGCGCCGATCAGCTGTTCCAGCGCGGGGCGGATCCGGGCAGCCGGATCAAGAGGGGTAGGCCAATTGGCCTCGGTCAATGTCGCGGGCTCGGCCATATAGCCGCGCTGTGCGAGCTCCATCTGGATCGCATGGACGCCCTTCTCGGGGCGGCCATAGTGGCGCGTCGTCCAGCCGCCCTTGAAGCGGCCGTTGACGACATGGCTCATGCCGCTCGCCGCGCAGATGTTTGCGACGATGGTTTCGAGTTCGGGTGCGCAGGTCGCGCCGTCATTGGTGCCGATGTTGAATTGCGGGAGTTCGCCGTCGAACAGGCGCGGGACATGGCTGCGGATCGAATGGGCGTCGT
>JAURVS010000394.1 GCA_030655355.1 Sphingopyxis sp. | reverse complement strand
GGGCACATAGCGCACAATCGGATCGTCGAGCGACAGCAGCCCGCGATCGCGCAACTGCATGATCGCGATCCCCGTCATCGTCTTGGTGATCGACGCCCAATGATAGATGGTCGCCGCATCCACAGGAATATGCGCGTCGGCATCCTGCTCGCCCAGATGATCAGCGGCGACCGTCTGCCCGCCGCGCACGACATAAAAACTGCTGCCGACAATCCCCGACCGGCGCATTTCGGCGCGGTGCAGCTCACGAAAATCGCGGAGCGCCGTGTCGAAGCCCGATTCCTCAGCCGCGGCCGGACAGCCCATCAACAACAGTGCAGCGGCAGTCCAGCGCAACATGGCGCCCCTCCCCTTGGATTGGCGGGACCGCCCTAAGGACGATCAGAAATGAAAGTCCGGCAATTCGGCCAGCGCGATCCCCAGCGCCTCGGCCCAGCCGTCGGCGACGCTTTCGAAATAGGGGTCGTTGCGCTCGAATCGGCGCTCGCGGACGGTGGTATAATCGTCGCGCTCATGGATTTTGAGGTCGATCGGCAGGTCGACGCCGGCATTCGCGCGAATCGTCGAATCGAACGACACGCAAAGCAGCTTTACCGCATCCTCGAACGACATGGCGGGATCATAGGATCGCACGATGATCGGGCGCCCATATTTCGTCTCGCCGATCTGAAAGAAGGGATTATCCTCGCCCGCCTCGATGAAATTACCTTCGGGATAGATCAGGAACAGCCGCGGTTCGGACCCCTTGATCTGTCCGCCAATGATCAGCGACGCGCGGAACAGCGATTCCGCCGCGGGGCCTTCGGGATTGTGGCGCATCACGATATTGCGCAGCGTTTCGCCGACGATCGTCGCGATCTGGAACATCGACGGCGCCGACAGGATCGACGGATGACGGTCCTCGGGCGCCTTGGTGCGTTCATCGAGCAGGCTGACGACCGCCTGCGTCGTCGCCAGATTTCCTGCCGACATCAAGGTTATCACGCGCTCGCCCGGAACGTGCCAGCTGCGCATTTTGCGGACCTGGGCAATGTCGTCGACACCGGCGTTGGTGCGGGTGTCCGACATGAACACCAGCCCCTTGTTCAAACGCATGCCAACGCAATAAGTCATCGAATCCCGTTTCCCCGCCCCGGATAATCTGTTCGCCCCGTCCGCTTATTGCTGGACCTGCAATTGGACAACCAGATTTTCCCGCGCCGCACCATAGCGCATACCGCGAACCGGGGCGGCATCGCGATAATCGAGCCCCGTGGCGACGCGAATATAGCGCTGATCGGGCGAATGGCCGTTGCTGACATCAAAGCCGATCCAGCCGATATGCTCGAAATGCGCCTCGGCCCACGCATGCGTCGCATCCTGCTGCGTGCGGTCGTTCATCATCAGATATCCCGACACATAGCGCGCGGGGTGCCCCAAATGACGCATCGCTGCGATGAAGATATGCGCATGATCCTGACACACGCCGCCCTCGCTGCCGAGCGCCTGCTCGGCGGTCGTTTCGGCATCGGTAAAGCCGATACGATATGCCAGCCGCTCGATGATCAGCGCCGACAGTGCATGCGCGCGCTCGATCTCGCTCGCATGGTCGCGGCCAAGCTGCGCGGTCAGCGCGCGTACCTGTCGACCGACGCGTGTCAACGGCGTCGGGCGCAGGAAGGTCCATAGCGGCATCGCGCCGCGGTGCTGCCCGATCACCCCGTCCCATGTCTCAAGTTCGATCTGACCGTGACAGCGGATGACGAGTTCGCTCGTCCCGCCATGCACCGCGATCAGATCGACGCCATTGCCATGATGGTCGTTATAATGAAGCTGCTGCGCCCCGCCCTCGACGTCGATCGCCCAGTTCAGAACGCGTTGCTGCCCCGGCCGGTCCTTTGGCGTCAGCTTGAGTTGCTGCAGCGCATAGCTGACCGGCGCATCATATTGGTATCGGGTGGTGTGCTCGACGCGGAGTTTCATCTCTATTCCACGAATCTATAATCGCGCTCGACCTGCCGCGCGAGCGTGGCAGTGGCGGACAAAAAGCCGGTTACATATTGGTGGAGTCCGCCGTCGAAGATCGACTGAATGGGGCCCGCGAGTTTGTCGTGGCACAGCCTATGCGCCTGCCGCCACGCTTCGGTCTCCTCGCCGTAATGCCTTTGCAACTGCGCCAGATTATCCTCCATCCGCTCGCAGCAGAAAGCCAGGCTGCGCGGCATCTGGCGATAGAGGATCAGGAATTCGGCAATCTTGAGCGCACTGATTTCCGCCCCGTACAGCCAGCGATACGCGCGGTGTGCCGACACCGAACGCAGGATTGTCTCCCACTGCACATTGTCGATCGATGTCCCGATATGCGCGACCGAGGGCAGCAGCAGATAATATTTAACGTCGAGGATGCGTGCGGTGTTGTCCGCGCGTTCCAGAAACGTCCCGAGCTGGACGAAATTATAGCCGTCGTTACGCAGCATCGTGCCGTTCAGAGCGCCGCGCACATGCGCGCTTTGCTGGCGGATCGTCGTCAGCACGTCGGGCAGATCATCTTCGCGCACCGGCCGCTTGAGCAGCGCGACAAGCGTCATCCAGCTAGTGTTGACCGCTTCCCACGTCTCGCGCGTCAGCGCCGTCCGCGCCGTGCGCGCATTGTCGCGCGCCAGCTTGATCACCGACAAGATGCTCGACGGGTTCGCCGGATCGCGAAGCAGAAAATCGATCACCCGCGCCGAGCTATAGTCGCCGTGCGCGGCCTGAAACGCCTGATTGACCCCCGCCGTGACCAGCACCGATTTCCACTCGGCGGCGGCGGTCGACGACCGTGTCAGCGCGATACGGAAGCCCGCATCGATGAGGCGCGCATTATTCTCGCTACGCTCGAGATAACGCGCCATCCAGAACAGCGAGCCTGCAGTCTTGCCTAGCATTGGCAATCCCCCGCCAGCCGCCGACAACTCCCGTCATTGCGAGGAGCGAAGCGACGCGGCAACCTCAAGCTATCGACCATATTCTCGGCGCGCGCGCTGGAGATTGCTTCGCTGCGCTCGCAATGACGGGGGAAATTGAGAGCCATCGCCATCAATCTTCCAATACCCAGGTGTCTTTTGTCCCGCCGCCTTGGCTCGAATTCACCACCAGCGACCCTCGCGTCATCGCGACACGCGTCAGCCCGCCCGGCGTGATCGTCACCCCCTGCGGCGACATCAATACAAAGGGGCGCAGGTCAACATGACGCGGCGCCAAGCCCTTCTTGGTAAAGATCGGCACGGTCGACAGCGACAGCGTCGGCTGCGCGATATAGTTGCTCGGGTTCGCTTCCAGCTTGGCGCGGAAGGCCGCGAGTTCCTTCTTGCTCGCCGCGGGACCGACCAGCATGCCATAGCCGCCCGATCCATGGACTTCCTTGACTACCAGTTCGGGGAGCCGGTCGAGCACTTCGCGCAGATGATCGGGTTCCGAACAGCGCCACGTCGGCACATTGGGCAGCAGCGCCTTCTCGCCCGTATAAAATTCGATGATGTCGGGCATATAGCTATAGAGCGCCTTGTCGTCGGCGATGCCGGTGCCCGGCGCGTTAGCGATCGTAATGCCCCCGGCGCGATACACGTCCCAGATCCCGGGAACGCCGAGCATCGAGTCGGGACGGAAGTTCAGCGGATCGAGGTAATCGTCGTCGACCCGGCGATAGATGACGTCGATCGCCTTATACCCCTGCGTCGTCCGCATCGCCACACGCCCGTCGACGACACGCAGATCATGCCCCTCGACCAGTTCGGCGCCCATATGATCGGCTAGATAGCTATGCTCATAATAAGCGCTATTGTGGATGCCCGGCGTCAGCACCGCGACCGTCGGCGTGCCGCCGCATGCGGGCGGCGCGCACGCCGCGAGCGATTTCAGCAAATTGATCGGATAATCGCTGACCTCGCGCACAGGCACTTTTGCGAACAGCTCGGGAAACATCTGGAGCATCGTTTCGCGGTTTTCGAGCATGTACGAGACGCCCGACGGCGTGCGCGCATTGTCCTCGAGCACGTAAAATTCATTCGCGCCCGTCCGGACAATGTCGGTGCCGCTGATATGCGTATAGATGCCGCCCGGCGGATCGAGCCCCATCATCATTGGCAGAAAGGCGACATTGCCCGCGATCAACTCGGTCGGTACCCGCCCCGCGCGCAAGATCTCCTGCCGGTGATAGATGTCGTAGAGGAAGGCATTTAGCGCCCGCACGCGCTGCTCGATGCCGCGCGACAGGCGGCGCCATTCGCTCGCCGAGATAATCCGCGGCACGACGTCGAACGGGATCAGCCGCTCGTCGCCATCGGCCGCGCCATAGACGTTGAATGTGATCCCCGTGGTGCGGAACAAGGCTTCGGCCTGCTGCGTCTTGTGCTGGATTCGCGCCGCTTCCTCAGCCTCGAACCACCCGCAATATTCACGATAGGGCGACCGGGTTTCGCCCTCTTGGCTCGTCATTTCATCGAAAAAAGAAATGCGCCTGCCCTTTCCACGCAACATGCCATCATCTGCCGCGCGCCCGATGTCGTCGGTGCGCGGCGCATCCTGTTCCAGCTGCTGCGTCACTCACAGGCTACGTGGCCATCGAGCTTATGAGGGCGATGCTAATCGCGCTCGCACGCCTTGGCAAGCGCGCTCGTGAGCGGGGGTGTTACCGTAACATCAATGGGTTGCGGAGCGTCACCAGACATACCCGTCCAATCAAATCGCGCCGTGGCAATGCTTATACTTGCTGCCCGAACCGCAGGGGCACGGCGCATTGCGGCTGATGTCGAGCGCCGAATAAGGATTCTCGCCCTCGGGCAGGTCGGGACGCGGCGACTGCATCGGCGGCAGGGTGTTTGCGATCACGCCCAGTTCGCCGCCGTCGATATCGGCGCTATTATCCTCGCCCGTGAACGGATCGATGTGCGTCGTCAGGAAATCCGGCAGATCGGGCAGCGGCATCGCCTCAGGCTCTTCAAAGCGCAGGTCGATGCGGGCGACGGTGCGCGTCACATCCTCGCGGATCGTCGACAACATGCGCTCGAACAGCGCAAAGGCTTCCTGCTTATATTCGTTGATCGGCTGCTTCTGCGCATAAGCGCGCAGGAACACGACCTGACGCAGCGCGTCGAGCGTTGCCAGATGCTCTTTCCAATGATGGTCGAGCGTCTGGAGCAGCACTGATTTCTCGATGCCCTTCCATGTTTCGACATCGACCTGCGCGGCTTTTTCGGCCGCAACCGCATCGGCCTGCGCCTGAATACGCTCTTCGAAGATTTCGGCGTCGACCGCATCTTCCTGCATCCAGTCGTCGATCGGCGGCGTCAGATCGAGGATATTCTCGACCCGCTCCTTCATCTGCTCGATGTTCCACTGTTCGGGATAGCTGCCCGGCGGGCACGCGTCGGCG
>JAURVS010000389.1 GCA_030655355.1 Sphingopyxis sp. | reverse complement strand
AGCAGCCAATCCTCTTCGCTCGCCCCGGCCTGCGCGAACCAGTCGACATGCGCCTGCCGCCATTCGGGATAATCGCGGACTTCGGGCGTCCGGCCGCCTTCGCGCCAAGCGTCGAGCAGTCGCGCAAACGGCCGCGCCTCGGCGATGTCCTCGGCTTCGAGCGCGAAGAAACGGCGGAACGGCAGATTGGCAAAACTCAGCCCCTGATCGGGGCCAAATTGCGCGACCGCCGCCGACAATCGGTCGAGCAACTCGCGCTGCGTATCGACGAAACGGCGATGCGCGCCGCGCTCGGTTTCAAGTTCCTGAATGTCGATCGCATAGCCCGCGATACCGATCACACGGCCGCCATCGGGCACCAGCGGCACATCGACGACGCGCATGATCCGCCGTTCGCCCTCGATCGTGACCGGGATCGTGCGCACCTGCGCCGCCCCCGCGATGCGTGCCTCGTCGGCGGCTTCGGCGGCGCTGACCCCCGCGACAGTTTCGCACAGCTCGATCCCGCCATCGATCACTGCGGCGGCGCCCTTCGCCTCGACTGCGCGGACATAGGCGCCATTGACGAGCGCGAGATTGAGATGGGTGTCGCGAAACCACATCGGGAAAGGCGCCGCTTCGATCAGCCCGGAAAGAGCCTCGAATGCCGCCATCGCTTCGTCACGCTCGGCGCGCGCGTGGCCTAGCGCCTGCTGCCCGTCGGTCGCGTCGCTCAGCCAGAGCAGCACGCTGCCCGCGCCGCCGACCGCCTGCGGCGCCGCCGCACCATGAACGATAATCGTGCGGTGGCTCGCCTCGGGTCTCAGGCTCAAGGTAAAGGGCTTGGCGCCGCGCTGGGCACCGATGATCGCCTGTCGCAGCGCGTCATGGCCCTCGGCATCGAGCCCGCTACCGAGCCCGCGCAGTTCGTCGAAATTGCGCGGCCCACTTTCCAGTCCCAGCCAGCGCCCCAGCCGCTCGCTTGCCTCGATCCGCCAGTCGGCGCGCACAATCACCGGAAGTTGCGGTGAGGCTTCGACAAGGCTTGCCAGTCGTTCAGCCTGTCCCGCGACAAAAGCCGACCGCCGCTGCATCGCGATCCCGCGCCCGACCGCCCACAACCCGGCAAGCAGCCACAGCGCAGCGAACAGGCCGAGTGCGAACAA
>JAURVS010000387.1 GCA_030655355.1 Sphingopyxis sp. | reverse complement strand
CAATGTTCCGTTCGCCGCGAAGCTTGGCTGGCGCAGCGCGGACATCATGTGGCAGCTCGCGGGCGACACCGCGACCGACTATAATCATTACAGCAAGCGCGCGATCCTCGGCGCGGTCTATGCCTCGACGATGGCGGTGTTTCTGAACGACGAGAGCGAAGGCCATGCCGGCACCCGCGCATTCCTCGCGCGCCGCATCGATCAGGTGATGCGCTTCGAAAGCTGGAAATATCGCCGCGCTGCGCGCAGCACCGAGCGACCAAGCCTCGCGCGCTTCGTCGGCCGCCTTCGATATCCGGGGCGGTAATCATAAATTACAAAGCAGGACTGGCGCTCGGCGGTCGATATTGATAATCGCTCGCAAATGACTGCTGTTCTCGAAAATATCCTGGATCGGGCGCCGCTGGGCGTCACAGTACGGATTGTCCGGATCGACTGGAGCGCGATGTCCGAGGACGAAGGCCGCCGTCTGCGCGAATTCGGCCTCATGGAAGGGTGCGAAGTAACCCCGCTTCACCGCGGCAGCATCTTCTCGCGCGACCCACTCGCGCTGACCATCGGGCGCATGAAAGTGATCATTCGCGCGAAGCAAGCCGCGGCGATTGAAGTCGAGTCTGTCGCATGACCGGCGCGATTCCCTCGATTGCGCTCGTCGGCAATCCCAACGCCGGCAAATCGAGTCTGTTTAACGCGCTGACCGGTGCGCGGCAGAAGATCGCCAATTATCCCGGCGTCACCGTCGAGCGGAAGGCCGGGCATGCAAGCTTTGCCGACGGACGGTCGATGTCGCTGATTGATCTTCCCGGCACCTACAGCCTCACCCCCGCCAGCCTCGACGAAGCCGTCACGCGCGACGTGATCCTCGGCAGGCAGGAGGGCGAAAAGCGTCCCGACGCGCTGATCATCGTCGTCGATGCGGCCAATCTCGACAATCATCTCTGCTTCGCGCTGGAATTGCTCGCGCTCGATCTCCCTACGATCGTTGCACTCAACATGGTCGACCTCGCCGAACGCGACGGGCTGACGCTCGACGCCGAGCGGCTGTCGAAGGAACTTGGCGTCCCCGTCGTGCCGACCGTGGCCGTGCGCAAGCGTGGGCTCACAGACCTGCTCGCTGCCATTGACGGCGCGATCCAGTCGCACCAGCCCCACGAGGCTGCGCCCGCGCCGCTGAATGACGCCTCGCTGCACCAGCGCGCGCGCGCGATCGCCAACGCCGCAACGATCGACGAAACGCCGGTGCGGCGGTGGACGCAGCGCGTCGACAATGTCGTGCTTCATCCCATTGCGGGCCTCATCATCCTGCTCGCGCTGATGTTCGTGATGTTCCAGGCGGTATTTTCGTGGGCCGCGCCGCCAGCCGACCTGCTCGAAGCCGGCGTCGGCGTCTTGCAGCAATGGGTCGTCGCGACGATGCCCGACAATTTCCTGCGCGGGCTGATTGTCGAAGGACTGCTCGCCGGGGTTGGCGCGGTGGTCGTCTTCCTGCCGCAGATCCTGATTCTGTTCCTCTTCATTCTGTTGCTCGAGGCGTCGGGTTATATGACGCGCGCGGCCTTTCTGATGGACGGGCTGATGGGCAAGGTCGGATTGTCGGGGCGCGGCTTCATTCCTTTGCTCTCCAGCTTTGCCTGCGCGGTCCCCGGCATCATGGCGACGCGTGCGATTCCCGACGAAAAAGATCGGCTGACGACGATATTGATCGCGCCGCTGATGACCTGTTCGGCGCGGCTGCCCGTCTACACGCTTATTATCGGCGCCTTCATTCCGGAGCGGAATGTCGGCGGATCGCCCGTCGGTTTGCAGGGCCTCGTCCTGTTCCTGCTGTTCATCAGCGGCATTGTCGGCGCGCTGCTCGTCGCGCTCGTCCTGCGACGTTCGGTGACCAAGGGCAACGCTACGGGTTTCATGATGGAAATGCCGCGCTATCAATGGCCGCGGCTGAACGACATCGTGATCGCGCTGTGGCAGCGCGCATGGATTTTCCTTCGCCGCGCGGGAACGATCATTGCTGCAACGACGGTGATCCTGTGGCTTCTCCTGACCTTTCCGCAGGCGCCCGCCGGTCAGAGCCAGGTCGAATATAGCGCGGGCGGCCGCATCGCGAGCGGGCTCGAAGTGCTCGTCAAACCGATCGGCTTCAACCATGATATCGCGCTCGCGCTCATCCCCGCAATGGCAGCGCGCGAAGTCGCGGTGTCGGCGATGGCGACCGCCAACGCGATCGACGCCGGCGACGACGAAGAAGCGATGTCCGAGCAACTCGGCGACCGGATCGCAGGTCGCTGGAGCATCGCCACCGCACTCGCGTTCCTCGCCTGGTTCGTGTTCGCGCCGCAGTGTATTTCGACGATCGCCATCACGCGGCGCGAGACCAATGGATGGAAATGGCCGCTGTTCATGGTTGGCTATTTGTTCGCGCTCGCCTATGTCGCTGCTGGTATCACATATTGGACCGCCGTCGCCTTCGGCCTCGGCTGATCCTTCCAACTTTCTAGC
>JAURVS010000369.1 GCA_030655355.1 Sphingopyxis sp. | reverse complement strand
GGCATCGGCATCATATTGGTGTTGAGGTGATGCATCACCCACAGCGACCCCGCGAGCATGATCACGACGACGATGATCGTGAAGACCAGCGAGGTCAGCGACCAGCCGCCCTCCGCCTTTGGCGTCATATGGAGGAAATAGACCATGTGAACGACGATCTGGACCACCGCGAACGCCATGATGATCGCGCCCGTCGCCCCCGCGCTCAACGGCATCGTCATCACCAGCCAGAACGGGATCGCAGTCAGGATGACCGACAGTATGAATCCGATGACATAGTCGCGCACCGACGCGTGCGGCATCTCGATCTCGTGGTGCGCGCCATGCGCGTGGGGATCGGCGCTCATCGCAGCACTCCCATCAGATAGACAATGGTGAAGACGCCGATCCACACGACGTCGAGGAAGTGCCAGAACATCGAAAGGCACATCACGCGGCGCTTGTTCGCGGCGATCAGCCCATGCTTGCCGAGCTGGAACATCAAAGTCACCAGCCAGATGATCCCGAAGGTGACGTGCAGCCCGTGCGTACCGACCAGCGTGAAGAAACTCGACAGGAAGGCGCTGCGCTGCGGCGTCGCGCCGATCTCGATCAGATGGTGGAATTCATAGAGTTCGATGCCGAGGAAGGCGAGCCCGAACAGCCCGGTCACCGCGAGCCACAATTGCGTGCCCCTCACCTTGCCCTGCTGCATCTGCAACATCGCGAAACCATAGGTGATCGACGAGAAGAGCAGCATCGCGGTGTTGAGCGCGATCAGCTTGAGGTCGAACAAATCCTTCGGCGCCGGGCCAGCGGCATAACTGCCGCCGAGCACGGCATAACAGGCAAAGAGGATCGCAAAGATGAGGCAGTCGCTCATCAGATAGATCCAGAAGCCCAGCATCGTGCTGTGCCCCTCGGGATGCGCATGCTCGTCGAGATTGTAGAATTGGACGGGCTCGGTCGGGGCTATTGTTTTCGCGCTCATCGGATCAGGCTCCGGCCGCCAACTGGCGGGTGTGCGCTTCCTCGACCGCGGTGACTGTCGCCGCCGGAATGTCGAAATCACGCTTATAGTTGAAGGTGTGATAGATCGCGCCGATGATGGTCGCCGCAAAACTCACCGCGACAAGCCACCAGATGTGCCAGACCAGAGCGAAGCCCATGACGAGGCAGAAGCCTGACAGGATGATTCCCGTCCCGGTGTTGCTCGGCATATGGATATCGCGATAGCCCGTGAGCGGCCGTTCATGCCCGCGCTTCTTCATGTCGTGCCACGCGTCGAGGTCGTGAATCACTGGCGTGAAAGCGAAATTATAGTCGGGCGGGGGCGAGCTGGTCGCCCATTCGAGCGTCCGGCCGTCCCACGGATCGCCGCCCGTCAGGTCACGCAATTCCTTGCGGCGCCAGATGCTGACACCGAACTGGATGAGCATCGAGGCGATGCCGGCGGCAACGATCAGCGCGCCGATGCCTGCGATCACGAACCAGATTTGCAGGCTGGGATCGTCGAACACGCGCATCCGCCGCGTCACGCCCATCAGGCCGAGGATATATAGGGGGGTGAACGCGACCCAGAAGCCGACGACCCAGCACCAGAAGCTGACCTTGCCCCAGAATACGTCGAGCTTGTAGCCGAACGCCTTGGGCCACCAGTAATTGATCGCCGCGAACAGACCGAACAGCACGCCGCCGATGATCACATTATGGAAATGGGCGATCAGGAACAGTGAGTTGTGGAGCACGAAGTCGGCGGGCGGCACCGCGAGCAGCACGCCGGTCATCCCGCCGATGACGAAGGTCAGCATGAACGCGACTGTCCACATCATCGGCAGTTCGAACCGGATGCGACCGCGGTACATGGTGAACAGCCAGTTGAAGAGCTTGGCCCCGGTCGGGATCGAGATCACCATCGTCGTGATTCCGAAGAAGCTGTTGACGCTCGCCCCCGACCCCATGGTGAAGAAATGGTGCAGCCAGACGATGTACGACAATATGGTGATGCACACCGTCGCATAGACCATCGACGTATAACCGAAGAGCTTCTTGCCCGAGAAGGTCGAGGTGACTTCGGAATAGACGCCAAACAGCGGCAGCACGAGAATATAGACCTCGGGATGTCCCCAGATCCAGATCAGATTGACATACATCATCGGCGATCCGCCGAGGTCGTTGGTGAAGAAATTGGTGCCGACATAACGGTCGAGCGTCAGCAGCGTCAGCGTCGCGGTCAGGATCGGGAATGAGGCTACGATCAAAATGTTCGAACAGAGCGAAGTCCAGGTGAAGATCGGCATTTTCATCAGGCCCATGCCCGGCGCGCGCAGTTTCAGGATCGTGACGACCAGATTTATGCCCGACAAGGTCGTGCCGACCCCGGCTATCTGGAGCCCCCAGATATAATAATCGACCCCGACATTCGGACTGTAGGCGATCCCTGAAAGCGGCGGATAGGCCAGCCAGCCGGTCTGCGCATATTCGCCGACGAACAGTGAGATCATCGTCAGCACCGCGCCCGCGGTCGTCATCCAGAAACTGAAATTGTTGAGGAACGGAAAGCTGACGTCGCGCGCGCCGATCTGGAGCGGCACGATATAGTTCATCAGCCCGGTGATGAACGGCATCGCGACGAAGAAGATCATGATCACGCCATGCGCGGTGAACACCTGATCATAGTGGTGCGGCGTCAGATACCCCTCGGACCCGCCGAACGCCATCGCCTGTTGCAGGCGCATCATGATCGCATCGGCGAAGCCGCGCAGGAACATGATCAGGCCGAGGATCATGTACATGATCCCGATGCGCTTGTGGTCGACGGTGGTGAACCACTCGGTCCACAAATAGCCCCACAGACGGAATTTGGTGATCAGTCCGAGGACGGCAATGCCACCAAGGACAACGCCTATGAAGGTGGCGACGAGGATCGGCTCGTGCAGCGGCAGCGCTTCAAGCGACAGCTTGCCGAGGAACGGGCCGGTTTCGGGTGCGGGATGCGGGGTCATGATGTTCTCGGCTCGGTTCAGGACATCGGGCGGTCGGCGGCGGCGGGCGCGCGTGACGCGGTACGTTCGGGATTGTTGGGCATAGGCTGCCCCTCGCCCTTCTGCTTGCCGGGCGCG
>JAURVS010000368.1 GCA_030655355.1 Sphingopyxis sp. | reverse complement strand
GACATTGCTTGAAGAGACAGCGGCGATGAAGAAGATCGACGCTGGACAAAAGCGCGCAGCACTTGCGGCGATCGACGCGGTGCTCGGGCTCGATCTGTTGACGATCGACCGCGCCGATCTGCGCGTTCGTCCAAAAGCCGCGACGATTGGTGAGGATGAAATCGAAGCCACGCTCGCGCGGCGCAAGGATGCGCGCGCCGCGAAGGATTTCGCGGCATCCGACACGCTCCGCGACGAACTTATCGCTGCCGGGGTCGAGGTGATGGACGGCGATCCGCTCGGCTGGGACTGGCGACTTTAAGTCAGACGATTGAGCAACCCGTTGCAAGTAGCTGATCAACTTCGCTAACTTCCAGTCCTCCCCATCGACTTGCGATGGGGAGGTGGCAGCCCGCAGAGCTGACGGAGGGGCGACGACGATGCGGCCAGACAAACCTTCGAAATCTGTTCGCCGCGCTAAAGGTTTCCGGCGCGAACTCAGCCTGCCCGAAGCGATGCTTTGGAAATTTCTTCGCGCTTCACCAAATGGGTATAAGTTCCGTAGGCAGCACCCCGCCGGCCCCTATATCCTCGACTTCTTCTGCGCCCGCGCCAATCTCGCGATAGAAGTCGACGGCATGTCTCATGAAATGGACGAAGGCCCGTCTCGCGACCAACGCCGCGACGATTGGCTCCGCGCCCATCGCATCGACACGCTTCGCATCGCCGCGCGGGATGTGCTGGACAGCCCGGCCATCGTCGCCCAATCTATTCTCGATATCGTCGAACACCGCTTGGTGGCATTCGGCAAAACCCCTCCGTCATCGCTACGCGATGCCACCTCCCCATCGCAAGTCGATGGGGAGGATCCAGAAGGATCTTGAATGACCAAGACTGTCACCGTCCTTTCGGGCCTCATCCGTCCGCTCGTCGAAAACCGCCTGCCCGACTGGGTCGAACCGCGGTTCTTCCAGTCGAAGGAAGAGGCGCTGGAACTGGCGCCGCACGCAGAGATCGGCTGGTTCGACATGTATGACAAGAAGGACATGGCTGCGATCATCTCCGCGGCGACGGGGCTGAAATGGCTCAACTCCATCTATGCCGGGGTCGACGGAATGCCGCTGAACCTGCTCCATGAGCGCGGCACGGTGGTGACCAATGGCGCCGGGATCAACGCGATCACGATCGCCGAATATGTCGTGATGGGGATGCTCACCGTCGCCAAGGGCTATCGCGAAGTCGTGCGCGCGCAGGAGCGTCGCGAATGGCTGATGGATTCGCCGGGCAAGATCGAATTGTTCGGATCGAAGGCGCTGCTGCTCGGCTATGGCGCGATAGGCAAACTCATCGAGGAGCGTTTGAACGCGTTCGCCGTCGATGTCACCGTCGTGCGCCGTTCGCCCGGACCCAACACGCTGAGCCCGGACCAGTGGCGCAGCCGCCTCGGCGAATTCGACTGGGTGATCCTCGCGGTCCCAGCGACCCCCGAAACCGACGGCATGATCGGCGAGGCGGAACTCGGCGCAATGAAGCCGACCGCAACGCTCATCAACATCGCGCGCGGCAGTGTCGTCGATCAGGATGCGCTCGTCGCGGCGCTCAACGATCAGCAGATTGCTGCAGCATTTCTCGACGTCACCACGCCCGAGCCGCTCCCCGCGGAAGATCCGCTGTGGAGCCTCGATAATGCGCATATCACCATGCATCTGTCGGGCCGCGCGCAGGACAAGATGTTCATCCGCTCGGCGCAGCGCTTCCTCGAGAATCTCGATCGCTGGAAAAAGGGCGAAACCGTCGAGCCGCGCGTCGATCTGACGCTGGGCTATTAACGCGGCCGTTCGGCTTTCAACTCGCGCACCAGCGGCTGTAGCCCGGCGTCATATTTGGCGAGCATCGTGTGCGCGCCGGCGTGATCATAGAAGCTGACGAGTTCGCGCCCGTTCCAGCGGTGGAGCGCATAGGCGGGATCTTCGGCGACGATCATCGGGCGGTCGTCGGGTCGGTTCTCGTCGATCGGACGCAAGTCGAGTGCGACTTGCGGCGCGGTTGACGAGCAGATTGCAACGGTGCGCCCCTCCCACGCGACGGTAACCGAGCGGTGCAGATGGCCGCAGATCAGCCCGCGGACCTGCGGATTGCGGCGAACGATCTCGCTGAAGGTCGAAACCCATGGTTCGTCGGGGTCGGTATTCATCCACTCGATCCCGCTTTCGACCGGCGGGTGGTGCATGACGATATAGGTCGGCTTGGTGCGATCCTTTGCCAGTTCGGCATCGAGCCACGCTGCGCGCTGCGGGCAAAGCGCGCCGCCATGGCGTCCTTCTTCCAGCGTATCGATCGTCACCAGCCGCAGTTCGGGCAGCTCGACCGTATATTGGACGAAACCGTTGCCGTCGTCGAAGCCCGGAAAGCGCGCGTGAAAATTGTCGCGCAGATCGTGATTGCCGACGCTGGGCCACACGGGAAAGGGGCAGCGCGAAAAAGCGTTGGCGAGACGGCGATAGCTGTCGTCATCGCCGCGATCGGTGATGTCGCCGGTGGCAAGCAGGAGGTCGGGGCGGTTTGGCCCCTCGATCAGCACGTCGAGAACCTCGTCGAGGCGCTTGCGATTATATTCGGCCGGATTGTCCGGATCGAAACCGATATGGATATCTGTGATCTGTGCGATCAGCATATCCGTCCCCTGCTCCGGCCGGTTCGCCCCGGCCGCCCAAAACCTATCCGCCCTGCCCTGCACCACGCAAGGAAGGTGTGCGCCATGTCACTTCGTAAAGGCCCCGCCCGCCGGTTCCTGTGATCATGCTCACACCATATGTACCGCGTAGAGGTTTATTTGTGATTGCGGTCACATTTTTCTTCCGTTGGCGCGGCGGCATCCACGGTTTGCCGCCGTCCGAATGATATTCGTGGCACATGGCGCAGGGCGATTCGGTCGCGGTTTCGACCTTTACGACGCGCGCGCCGCCCTCTCCGACATGGCAGTCGCGGCACTGGCGGAGCCCCGGCACCAGCAGGTCGACCGATGTTTTCGAAGCAGGCGCCGCCGTGTGACAATCGGCGCACTCGGTCTCCCTGTGCGCGTCATGGTCAAACCAGCCCTTTTGCAGGTAACGCGCGGTCTGGTTCACCGGCATCACGCGCCAGCTCTTGCCCGCTTGCGGCGCGAAGACGGTGTGGCAGTCGTAGCAGGCGCCGCCCTTTGAAAAGACTGCGCGGACCGCATCTTCGGCGCGGTTAGGCCGCACGGCGACTTCGCGGAAATAGATGTTGTAGACTTGGCCCTCGGCATAGGCGCCCGGCCGCCGCCGTTCCATGCCGCCCAGTTGCAGCGGGCGGCTCGGCGGAGTCGAGCGGTAATAAGCGGTCAAGTCGGCGACGACCTGATCGGGCTCGCCATGGCGCAAGGTTCGCGTCACGCCGCCGACGGTTTCGAAAGCGAGGCTGTGGCACATCGCGCAATCGCGCTCCATCTCGACCGGCTTGACGCGCACCCCGTCGGCTTCGACGCGGTGGCAATTCTGGCATTCGAGTTTCTTGCCGAAATCATAGCGGCCGCGAAAACTGGCCGCCATGCGCGCGACACCGCCGGTGGCCTGCAGATGCATGTCGTGCGGGAATTTCAGGCCGTTATAATCAACCGTCCCCTTGCCCGCTGCGGCGCGCACCAGCTTGGCGCCCGGCGCCGGACGGATGAGCGGGCGGAACTCGGGATGGCTCGTGCCGAAATCGGCGGCATCGGCAAGCGTCGTCGGATGGCCCGCGGTCTTCAGCCGCGCCGACATGCCGTTGTGGCAATCGGCGCAGAATTTCTGCGGCGTCGCGGGCATCGGGCCCGAGCCTTCATGCTCGGTGTGGCACTCGACGCAGCGTCCCTGCGGCTTGTTGAACGTGTCGGCGAAGCCTTTGAGTATCCGTTCGCCGACGCCCGGCGGATGGCGCGCGGCGAGCAGCATCGCGGTCGGCGCATTGGCGTGCGCCATGCTCATCGCCTTATGCTCGCCCGTGTGGCAGCCGACGCACGCCTTGTCAGTGACCGCAACAAAGGGTTCGACGTGGCACGACTGGCAGTCATTCTTCAAACTGGCGTGCGCGCTCGACAGCGGCCCCGAGAGCCAGGCGCTGTCGGCGTGATAGCCTTCGGGGCGCTCGGCGACATTCTTGTAGCTGTACCACGCCCAGATCGGCCCGAGCAGAAAGGCGAGCAGCATCAGCGCGCCGAACACCCACGCCCCCATGCGCTTGCCGAGCATCACGCCCTGCAGCGAGAAGGCCTTGGCCTC
>JAURVS010000357.1 GCA_030655355.1 Sphingopyxis sp. | reverse complement strand
GGCATCGTTTGCACGCGCGCAGCCCGGTTTCGCGCGCAGCCGCGCCATCGGCGAAGAAGCGGACATTGTCGCGGTGCGGATGCCGCGCGGCGCAGCTTGGCCGGCAATAAATGCCCGTGGTCAGCACCCCTGTCACGAATCGCCCGTCGAGCGCGCGGTCGCGGCGGAGCACCGCGGCCCAGCGCGCGTCATCGTCCATCAGGTCGCTGCTCATGCCACACTCCCTTCGGCCGAATCTCTCTCGATCCGCGCGGCGAAACAGCCATGCGCGGCATTGTGGGCATCGATATAGGCTATGGCCTCGTCGGCGAACAGGTCGCGGATCGCGGCATCGACCTCGCCCGGTCCGGCAAGCCGCGCGGTCTGCAGCATCCCGGCGGCGTCGAACGCGCGGAGCGCCAGCGGGCGTCCTGCAAACACGGGCGGCAGTTCGTCGCGATAGCGCGCCGCATCGACGCCAGCCCGGACATAGATGGCATAAGCGCTGCGGTACGGCGTCGCGACATCGTGGCTGATGTGGTGGAGCAGGATCAGTTCCTCACCCGCCTGCGCATCGTCGAGGCTGATACGGCATGGAAAGCCTCTGTCGGACGTCGCCGTAACACGGCGCGCATGGATTACGGCAAGCGCGGCATTGTCGAGTTTGAACAACGGCGCAAAGCGGTCTGGGCTGAGCCCATGAATTACATAGGTCATCGGAACATCCTTTCCGGGTTGGCAAACAGGCAAATGCCACATCGCAATTCACGCCGCGTCCCGATGCTTGCGTTCAAACCGCGCACCCGGAATTCTCACCTGAGTGTGTTACTGTATTATATCATTGACTCACCATCAGACGAGGCGCATTCTCCCGCTCGAAATCGGGGAGTTTGCCATGGCAACTATCGACGCATCGCTCGCACCGGGCGCGCCCATGCGCCGTACCGACTGGCTGGGGCGCAGCGCGACCTTATGCTACCTCGCGATTGCCGCGGGGCAGTTGCTCTTCATCGCTTTCATCCTCCTTTATTATTATCCGCCGACGCTGAGCGGCAATTTTGCCGCATGGAATGACAAGCCGATCATCACCGGCTTCGTCGCGGGCGACACCGCGGGCAATCTCTTCTTCGCGGTCCATGTGCTGCTCGCGGCGGTCCTCACATTCGGCGGGCTCGTCCAGCTTGTCCCTGCGATCCGCACCCGATGGCCCGCGATCCACCGCTGGAATGGCAGGCTCTATATCCTCTCGGCGCTTGCGCTTGCGCTGGCGCTTGGCGGGCTGTGGATGACGTGGGGGCGCGGCACCTGGCTCGCGATCGGCGGTGCGATCGGCATTACGCTCGACGCGCTGCTGATCATCGCCTTCGCGGCGCTCGCATGGCGGTCGGCACGCGCCCGCCGCTTCGTCGAGCATCGCCGCTGGGCAATCCGGCTGTTCGCGGTCGCCAGCGCCGTCTGGTTCATGCGCGTCGGCTATATGGCGTGGGGCCTAGCGACCGGCGGCGCGGGGATCGGCAAAGCGATGGACGGGCCATTCGATCTGTTTCTCGCCTTTGCCAATTCGCTCCTCCCGCTCGCCATCGCCGAAATCTATCTGCGCGCCGGCGCGCGCGGCACAGCGATGGCACGCCGAGCAACCGCGACTCTCCTCATCGCGAGCAGCCTTGTCATCCTCGCGGGCAGCGCGGGCGCATGGATGGTAATGTGGGGGCCTTATATCTAGCTGCGCTTGCCTTCGAATCTTGAGTGGCTAGGGTGCGCGCCATGACCCGCATCCTCCTCTTCCTCGCCGCCATCTTCACCCTCACCCAGCCCGCGTACGCCGCCGACGATATCAGCGCCGCGTCGCGCAGCGTCGTGCGCGTCGTCACCGTCGCAATGGTCGATGGCGAGGTTGTCGGCTTCGGGCATGGCAGCGGTATCGCCATCTCGCCGACGCGAATCATCACCAACGCGCATGTCGTCGAATCGGCGGTCAAATATCCCGACAATGTAGCGCTTGGCGTTGTCCCGTCCGAAGGAAAGAAAAGCTACGCCGCCAAGCTGATCGCGATCGACACCGCGCGCGACCTCGCGCTGATCGAGATCACCGAGGCGCGCTTGCCCGCCGCCGCGATTTATACCGGCCCGCTCGATTCGGGCGCCGATGTCGTCGCGCTCGGCTATCCGGGCAATGTCGACCTTGCGACCGCGCGCAGCGCCAATGATTATATCACTCCGCGCACGCCGACGCGCAGCGAAGGCAATATCTCGAACACGCAGTCGGTCGACGGCGTCGCAATGCTGATCCACACCGCGAAGATTTCGCGCGGCAATTCGGGCGGACCGCTCGTCGATCAGTGCGGCCGCATTACCGGCATCAACACCGCGATCACGCGTGCCGACGACGGCGATTCGCCTTTCGCTTTTGCGATCGCGGGCCGCGAACTCATGCGCTTTCTGGCCGATGCCAATCAGCAATATACCAGCGTCGGCACCTCCTGCGTCTCGATGGCCGATGCTGACGCGCGCGACCGCGCGGCGATGGACGCCGAATCGCGCGCGACGGCCGAGGCGAATGCCGCAAAAGAGGCTGCCGCCAAACTCGACCGCGACTTGAAACAGGCGCGCGCCGAGGAAGATGCGCTCGCCTCGCGCGAAAACCGCATCGCGCTCGCGGGCGTCCTCTTCGTGATCGGCGCGCTCGCTGCCGGGGCCGGGCTGCTCTTCTACAGCCAGAAAAATCTGCGCAACGCCAAGATCGCGGGCGGCGCGGGCGCCGTCCTGATGCTCGGCGCGGCGATTCTGTTCGCCACGCGCCCCGACGCGCACGCCGAGATCGCCACGGAATCCGCCGCGACCCCGGCCACCGCCACGACGAAGCTCGCACAGGGCAGCCTGCTCTGCACGATCCGTCCCGAGCGCAGCCGTATCACTGTCTCCGCGACCACCGACGTCCCCATCACGATCGGCAAGAGCGGCTGCGTCAACGACCGCACCCAATATACGCAAGGCGCCGACGACCGCTGGCAACGCATCCTCGTGCCGAATGACGAGGCAACGGTTACCGTCGCATCGATCGATTCGACGGGGCGCGACTATCGCGTCGATCGCTATCTGCTCGATGCCGAGACGATGACGAAGGCGCGCGAGACGCGCGCGGGCATCACGCTCAAAAGCTGCACCGCCAATCCTGACGAGCTTGCAGGACTTGCGGCGCAGCAGGACGCGATTCGCAGCGCGCTGCCCGCCAGCCCCAACGAGCGCCTCGTCTACCGCTGCCAACCGGCGGCGACGGGCGCGGTCAAAGCTGCGCCCGCGCCTTGAGCCGATAACCCGCGTTCGCGCTAATCCAGATATAGTTGCTCATCATCTCGCCGGCGAACTCGCCGTCGACTGTCCCAACCTCAAGCTGCACCGCATCGCCCGGCCGCGCGTAAGCGTAAGCGCAAGTCTTGCGGTTCCACAGCGTCGCGACGAGCGCGTCGCGATAGAGGATCGCATAGCGCTTGGCGTCGGCGGGCGCATGCGGCGCGCGGCCGCTGACGATGCGGAAGCCCGCCATATAGGCGTCGTTGACGACGCCGCAGAGCGCCTCGCCCTCGCGCGTCGCCGCCATGCGCAGTTCGGCGGCTAGCGACGGGCTGTCGCTGAGCGCGGTCAACTGACGCACCTGCACCCGCCCACCCGGCGCTTCGCTGAGCCAGGTCATGATACGGCACGTTCGCTCAGTGGTGTCCGGATCGTGGCATTGGATCTTCCCAGCGCGCGCATCGGCGAGCGGATCACGAACCGGCTTATACGCCGGATCGATATCGAAACTGGCGCCCGGAACCAGCAGCAGCATGGCAAGCATCGACATGGCGATCCTCCTTGCACGGCAGATTCCGGCAAAGAGGTTGAGATCGCGTTATCCGGCTATGGCAGCGCGTCGATCCATTGCGTCAGCAGCGCCTGCGCGGCCGCGGTATAGACAAGCTCATGCCCGACTCCGGCGATGCGCGCGACCGTTGCATCGCGCTGCGCTGCGGCCAGCCGCGCCAGATTGTCTGCCTTGACCAAAGTGTCGGCGTCGCCGTGCATCAGATAGACGGGCGCCTTCACTCCGCCGAGCTTTGACACATTGTCGAACCGGTCGCGCACCATCCAGCGCGGAACGAAAGACATTCGGCTTTTCACCACCGAAGGAAGGTCGGCGAGCCCCGACACAAGAATCAACGCAGCGACATCATGCCGCAGCGCGATTTCGGTCGCAGGCCCCGAACCGATCGAATTGCCCACCACCACGATATTGCGCGAATCAGCCCCGGCGTCCGTAAGCCAGCGCATCGCCGCATCGCCATCGCGGTACAGACCGACCTCGCTCGGCGATCCGGGATTGCCGGCATAGCCCCGATATTCGACGAGCATCAGCCCATGCCCCGCCGCCGCCGGCCCGCGCGTCGCCTCGATCGCGCCCAGCATATTGTCGCCATTGCCGTGAAAAAAGAGGATCGTCTTCAAGCCCGGCGGCGCGGGACGATAGAAAGCCGAGAGCCGCAAACCGTCCTCGGTTTGCGTATGGACCAGCCGGAAGCCCGCAGGCGCATCGTGCGGATAGTGCGACGGCGCGGGAAAGAGGATGCGGCGCTGCTGCGTGTAGAGCAGCGTCGTCGCGACGAGCGCAAAGACGAGCAGCGCGGCGGCAAGCTTCAGCGCCAGCTTCACCGTCCGCTCAGCGCGCCCGCCACGCGGCGCGAATTTCCTTTATCCGCGCTTCCGCGGCGGCATCCGCGGCCACCTTGCCGCTTTGCTTTGCAGCCTTCTCATGAAGGCCGTTCAGCGCGATGGCGTCGTCCTGCCGACAGACGTTGTTGGTGGGATCGCCACCCTTCAGATAATAGCTCTCGGTCACGCACTGGCCGTCCAGCGTCGCAAAGCAGGAACCCTGGGCCGTGATCGGGAAATCCATCGGCGGCATCGGCGTCGCGGTCAGGCGCTTGCGCTCGTCGTCATAAGCGAAACTGCACCGTTCGTCGGTGGCATCGTTCATCAGACACATGCAGCGCGCGTCGGCAAGGTTACGCAGACGCGAGATGCGCGCCTGCGGATCCTCTACCGTCGGCTGCCCGCCGTCGCCGCCACAACCGGCCAGCATAAGTACGACAAGCGTCGCGGCGATACGCGACCTCATCCGCCGCACGCCTTGAACAGCATCAACGTCCGCTCCTTCGCCGATTCGCTGCTTGGCGGGTGATAGTCCTTGCGGCGGTCGCTGTTGAAGCCGTGTCCGGCTTCATAGACGAATATCTGCGCGGTGGGATGATTCTTGGCGATCAGCGCCTCGACGCCTTCCATCGGAATCCCGTCGTCGAACCGCCCGAAATGAGCGATCGTCGCGCAAGCGGGCGCGTCGTCCTTGAACATCGTCGGCACCAGGCTGCCATAATAGGATGAAGATGCGGCTAGGTCGGGGCTGATCTGCGCCATCCGCCACGCGACCGATCCGCCATAGCAATAGCCGGTGATGAACACCGGACCCTTGCCCTTCAGCGCGTCGATGCAGGTCTGCGCATCCTTCAGGCTCTGGTCGAACGGATGCAGTTCGCGCGCCAATTGCACCGCGCGCTGAAATTGCGGCCCCGAATAATCGCTTTCGAACCCCGGATGCTCGCGGTCGAACAGCGCGGGCGACAAAACTTCATAGCCGTCGGCGGCATATTCATCGCACAGCTCGCGGATATGGTCGGTGACCCCGAAAATCTCCTGAATCAGAACAAGTCCGCCGCGACGCTCACCTTCGGGCTGCGCGTGATAGACCGCGACCTCGGCGCCATCGTCCATCGTCATCCGGATCATCTCGCCCATCCTCTGCCCTTCCCTGCCCAGACATATTTTTCGGTTAGGCCGTCCCTATCGCACGAAGGCGCAAAAGCAATCGTCCCCCCGCCTTGCATTGCAGCAAAATCGTTGCTAGGCGCGCCGCGACTTCGCGTGGGGGACATTCGTCGAATATCCCCGAAAAGCGCGCGACCCATCCCCCACGGGATAGCAACAAAGGACTTTCACGCGTGGAGAATTCCGGCGGCATTCAGGGCAACATCACGGCGGGCCTCGCGGGCCGTTATGCGGTCGCTTTGTTCGATCTGGCCCGCGAATCGAACGCGA
>JAURVS010000354.1 GCA_030655355.1 Sphingopyxis sp. | reverse complement strand
CCGCGCAGCACGCCTGCGGCAACCGCCTGTGCGCCGTCGAAAAGCTGGAACGCCGCTGCGATGACGAGGAACTGCATCGCGAAGCCGACGAGCGCCGCATTGCGAGCGGCGTGGACATCAACATAGATCGACAGCACGAGGCTTGGGAACAGCCACATCAGCAGTGCGGTAAAGGCCATGAAGCCGATGCCGAGGACAAGCGACGCCTGACCCGCATAGGAAATGCCGCGGTGATCGCGCGCGCCGTACGCCAGCCCGACGCGGATCGTTGCAGCTTGCGCCACGCCAAATGGAATCTGGAAGGCAAGCGCAGCGACCTGCAGCGCGATCGTGTGCCCCGCTAGCTCGGCTTCGCCTATCCGGCCCATCAGGAAGGCTGCGCCAGTGAACAGGCCCGCTTCGGCCAAAATCGTCAGGCTGATTGGCGTCCCGATGCGCAGCATTTCGAAAAAGCGTGTCCATTCGGACCGCCACCAGTTTCCGAACAGATGATAGCGCCGCAGCCGCCGATCGCTCTGGATGACGACGACATAGGCCGCCAGCATCAGAATGCTGGTCATCACGCTCGATATCGCCGAGCCGTGAAGGCCGAGCGCGGGCATGCCGAGATGGCCGAACACCAGCACCCAATTGCCGAGCGCGTTGACGAACAGCGCGCCGAAGGTGATCGCGGTCGCAATTGTCGGACGCCCGAGCGCGGAAACGAAGATGCGCAGCGCCGTCGCCGCGATCATCGGAAACATCCCCCACATCAGGATGAGCAGGAAACCCGACGCGCGCGCCGAGGTTTCGGCGGGTTGCCCCGTCGCGACCATGATCGGGCCGCCTGCCGCGCAAATGGCCATGAAGAGGATCGATACCAGCGCGCTGAGCCACAACGCCATGCGCACGGTCCGGCGCACTTCGCGCACCGAATGTTTGCGCCGCCCAAGTTCGGCGGCAATGAGCGGTGCGGCCGCGCCGACAAGCCCCGCGCCCGTCCACAGCAACAGGCCGAAAATCGAGACTCCGAGCGATGAGGCCGCGAGCGCCGCATCGCCGAGCCGCGCGACGAAGATCACGTCGATCGCATGGACGAGCATCTGGAGCAGGTTCGCGGCGGCCAACGGCCCGGCGAGCGCCAGCGTCGCACGGAATTCCTTGCGAAGACTCTGCGGCGGTTCCGCGGTCAAAGGGCTGGCCTGCTGCAACATGGCCGGACCGGATAGGCGAGCGGATCGACGCTTTCAATCTTGGCGGGTGGCGCAGACGGGAATTGCAGGCAATGGTTGCATATTCGCCACATCCGGGTCGCGATCAGCCGGGCGGCAATAGGTAGATTTCTACGCGGCGGTTATCGGTAGGATCGTCGAGGTTGGCGAGCGGACGCTTGCTGCCTTGCCCCACGATCGAGATGGCCTCGGGATCGACGCCTTCCAGCACCAGTTCTTTCGCCAGGACTTCAGCCATCGCGCGGCTGTCGGCCTCTGACCCACCCCCTGCCTCGACATGCCCCTCGACGCGTACCGGACCGCGGCATTCGCGCCATGCGAGCCAAGCGTTCGCAATTGTGAGATTCCACAGCGGCGGCAGATCGGTCCGGCCGGGCCGGAAGGTCGCAACAAAAGGTTTGTCGGGCGCGCAAAAGGCGATTTTGCCGGGGCCAGCCGGCGATGTCGCCATTGGCACGGTCTCGGCATTGCTCGACAATGCCGTTGGTGCGGAGGCTTCACGCGCTGTGCTTGCGTTTGCGACCGCTGGCTCTTCATCTGCGGCGGTGAACCGATACAGAATTGCGGCCGCACCAAGCAGGAGGAACAAGGCCGCTGCGACGAGCCATCCAGTTCGGTGCATACCATCGGGCGAAGTCGACACGGGGAGCGGCGCAAGCGGCTGTTCCTGAGCCTGCGGCGCAGGGCTTGGCGGCGGCACGGCATCAGGACGCCCCAGCATCGCGAGCCTTTGCTTCGCTTTATCGATTAGCGGATCGCCCGGATTGGCTGCGATCCAGCCGCGCCAGCGGCCCGCGTCGGCGTCCTGCTCGCAGCGCACATAGTCGCCCAGCCCCGCCCGCCCAACGAGGCGGCCGATACGCGCGACGATCTGCCGCCAGCCCTCGCCCGATTGAAAATCGCGGCGGTCGAACAGGTCGACAGCCTGCACCGACGCGAATTCGAGCGGGGGCAGACAATCGTCGAGGCGCGCCGCGACCAGACGTTCGCTTTGCCGCCCGGTACGCGCTTCGGCGCGGATCCAGTCGCTGTCGGCGGCCAGTTCGGACCATAGGACCAGAACCGCGGCGGCTCCGCGCACTTCGCGCTCGATCTCGCGGTCGAAATCGGTGCCGGGTTCGATATGCGCGTCGAACCAGACCGACAGCTTCAGATCGACGAGCGCATTGTATATCGCGACGCAGCGGCTGCGTTCTTCGCGTTTGTAGCTGATGAAAACGTCGGTCATGCCGGGATAATGCCTGGCGCGCTCATTTGCTCCAAAGCATCGCCATCTCGACGCCAAAGGCGACGAAGGTCAGCGTCAGCCCGACGACGAACAGCCGATAGGCATAAGCGAGATAACGATATTTGCGCCGCGCCAGCACAACGCCATTCTGATAGGTGTCCCGCAGCATCGTCTCGTAAAGATCTTCCTCGGTGCGCAGGCGCGTCTTGACCGCGGCAATGAACTCATCCTCTTCCATCTGTTCAAAGCGACCGAAGAACAGGATATTGCTGTGGTCCTTGCCGTCCTTGTAGACAACCGGCGGCGCCTTGCCGACGCGCGGCAGCACCGCGGACACTGCAAGCAGTGCCGAGAGGAAGGAAAAGGTCGCAAGGATCGCGAGCGGCATCGCCAGCGCACCGCCGCCCGACCGCGCCTGCCCTATCGCCAGCGTGAAGACGACAAAGGTCGCACCCATCAGGATTGATGCCTTCTGATCGGCCATCTGCGACAATTGCATCGTGATCTGCTGATTGGTGCGGACGAGATGCACCGCGTTCGGCGGGAAGGAAATCGCCGGCCGATCTGGCGATGTTTTTGATTCTACGCTGTCCATGCCAAGCTGCCCCTGCCAGCGACCCGCCACAGGGATGACATGAAGTGTCGCAAGCGGCAAGATGCTGCCCGATTACCGCCGCATTCGCTTGCCAAGCCAGCGAACGCGCGGCATGCCGCACGCAACTTTATTCCTTTATGGGACGCACAATATGAGCACCGCCCTGCGCGACCAGATTTTCGGCCTTATCGGCCCGTTCAACAAGAAGGGCGCCGAGCTGAGCGACGCCACGACTTTTGCCGGCGACCTTGAGTGGGACAGCCTGACTGTGATGGATTTCGTCGCCGAGGTCGAGGACAGCTTCGACATCATCATCAGCATGAATATGCAGGCTGAAATCGAAACCGTCGGCCAGTTGGTCGCTGCGGTCGAGAAGTTGCAGAGCTGAACCTTTTTGATCCCGTTCGTGTCGAGCAAAGTCGAGACACCATCGGGACAGTGCAAGTTCGAGGTGCATCTCGACTTCGCTCGATGCGAACGGATTTTGGATACAGAATATGACCGACCTCTTCTCGAAATTCGACCCGCTGATCCAGCAGCGCGAGGATCTGCTCGCGACCGGGGTCACCGATCCGTTCAGCCTCGTGATGGAAAAGGTGATCTCGCCGACCGTAGCCATCTGCAACGGGCGCGAGACGATCCTGCTCGGCACCTATAATTATATGGGCATGACGTTCGACGAGGATGTCATTGCCGCGGGCAAGGATGCGCTCGACAAATTCGGGGCGGGCACCACCGGAAGCCGCGTCCTTAATGGTACGTACCAGGGGCACAAGGAGTGCGAGGACGCGCTCAAGGAATTTTATGCCATGGATCATGCCATGGTGTTCTCGACCGGATATCAGGCGAATCTTGGCATTATTTCGACGATTGCGGGCAAGGGCGACTATGTCATCCTCGACATCGACAGCCATGCGTCAATCTATGACGGCTGCGCGATGGGTAATGCCGAAATCGTTGCGTTCCGTCACAATGACGTCGAAGCGCTGGAAAAGCGTCTGAAGCGCCTGCCCCCCGAAGCCGGAAAGCTTGTCGTGCTCGAAGGCGTCTATTCGATGCTCGGCGACATTGCGCCGCTCAAGGAAATGATCCGCGTTTCCAAGGAAAATGGCGCGATGGTGCTGGTCGACGAAGCGCATTCGATGGGCTTTATCGGCGAACATGGCCGCGGCGTCGCCGAAGCGCAGGGCGTGCTCGACGATGTCGATTTCGTGATCGGCACGTTCAGCAAGAGCGTCGGCACCGTCGGCGGATTCTGTGTGTCGAACCATCCGAAGTTCGAAATCCTGCGGCTCGTCTGCCGTCCCTATGTGTTCACCGCATCGCTGCCCCCCAGCGTCGTCGCGACCGCCGCGACGAGCATCCGCAAGCTGATGCACGGGTCGAACAAGCGCGCGCATCTGTGGGAGAATTCGAAGACGCTGCACAAGGGATTGCGCGATCTCGGCTTCACGCTCGGCACCGACGAGCCGCAGTCGGCGATCATCGCGGTGATCATGCCCGACCTCGAGCGCGGCGCGATGATGTGGGAAGCGCTGCTCGAGGAAGGCCTGTACGTCAACCTCGCCCGCCCGCCTGCGACCCCCGCCGGTATGACTCTGCTGCGCTGTTCGCTCTGCGCCGAACACACGATTGAGCAGGTCGATGTGATCCTCGGCCGGTTCGAACGCGCGGGCAAGCGCGTCGGGATTATCGGCTGAGGCGAGCGAACAGGCCGACCAGCGGATTCCTTTTCGGGGCGAGTTGAAGCCGTGATGGCTTCGGCGCTTTGCGGCGCCGCGCTTGTCCGGTAAGACGGACGTGTGTTCGAGCGGGATGGCGATACGGAAACCGAAAACCGGCGGGAGCGGATACGCTTCTGGCTGACCATCGGAATGGCGACGATGCTGATCGGCGTCGTCGCAGCGCTTGTCCTGCTGCTTTCGCGTGCGAATGACAATTATGACCGCTCGCTCGGATGGCAGACGCAAAGCCTTGAAGTGATATCGCAAACCCGCTCGCTCGACGCGGCGCTCGCGCGCGCCGAGGCTGCGCTTGGACGCTTTGCCGTCGGGCTTCAGAAAGAGGATGGGCGCGTCTTTGAACAGCAATGGGGGCTCGCGCGGCAATATCTGACTTTGCTCCGGCGGAACGTGCGCGACAATCCGGCGCAAGCCAAGCTGGTCGAAGAATTGACCGTCGAGATGGATCGCCGCGGTAGCCAGCTCGGCGATGCCGCGCTCAGCGCGAATTACAGCCAGACCATCGCCGCAATCTCGAAATATCATGCCGCAGGCCACGACGCGGGGCTTGGTCGCATCGACAAATTGCTCAACCACGTCATCACCAATGAGCGCGGCTTGCTGCGCGAGCGTAACCGGCTCACCACCGCTGACCGGGCCAGCCTGAACCAGGCGATCCTGCTGTTTTCTCTGCTCGGCGCCGCAGCGGCGGTGGTCGCGATCGGCGCAACCTTCTCTCTCGTCCGCGCCGAAGCCGAACGCCGTGTCGCGCGGCGCGAACAAGCGGTCGAAAGCGACCGCGCAATGCAATTGGAAGAGGCCGTCAACGCGCGCACGGCCGAACTTGAGCAGGCCAATATTGCGCTGCGCAGCGAAATGACCGAGCGCGAGGCCGCCGAGGCGCAGCTTCGTCAGGCGCAGAAGATGGAAGCGGTTGGTCAGCTTACGGGCGGCATCGCGCATGATTTCAACAATATGCTCGCCGTCGTTGTCGGCGGGCTCGAACTGGCGCAGCGCTCTCCCGAAAAGGCGTCGCGCCACCTTGCCAATGCGCTCGACGGGGCAAACCGGGCCGCCGACCTGACACGGCGGTTGCTGACCTTTGCGCGCTCCGAACCGGCACGCCCCGAAATGACGCCGATCGATGAATGTATCGCGGGCTTTTCGGAACTGATCGAGCGCACGATCGGCGACCGGATCGCGCTGACGCTCGACCTCAAGGCCGACGGCCTGGCCTGTTGGGTCGATCGGCAACAGTTTGAAAACGCTTTGCTCAACCTCGCGGTCAACGCGCGCGACGCGATGAACGGCCATGGATCGCTGACGATCCGCACCCTCGACGACGGCGAAAAGAAGACGGCGGCGCTGGCGGTCGAGGTGATCGACACTGGATGCGGCATGTCCCCCGAGGTGCTCGAGCGGGTGTTCGATCCCTTTTACACGACCAAGCCCGCCGGACAGGGCACGGGCCTTGGCATGAGCCAGGTCTTTGCTTTCTGTCGCCAGTCAGGCGGCGAGGTACAGATTTCGTCGGCCGAAGGCGAAGGCACAAGCGTCGCTATGCTGTTGCCGGTCGCCAAGCCGGAGCTGGCGAGCGCGGCGGACATCACACCTGGCGACGTCGCCGTCGCCGGTGCACCTAGCCAGGCGCTGAGCATCCTTGTGGTCGAGGACGACCAGCGCGTCCTCGCCGCGACGGTCGATGCCGTCAGCGAATTGGGGCACACCGCCGTCGCATGCGGCAATCCGCTCGAGGCCGAAGCCTTGGTTGAGGGGCAGTTGACCGACGGACATGGCGGTTTCGACCTGATCCTGTCGGACGTACTGATGCCTGAACTCACCGGCCCCGAAATGGTCGCCCAGCTGAAACAGCGTTGGCCCGAACTGTCTGTATTGTTCGTGACAGGCTACGCGGGCGATGCGGGCGAGATCGCGAGTTTTGGCGACCATGACGTCTTGCGTAAACCCTTCACACTGGCCGCGCTCGATCAGGCGATTCGGCGGAGCGGCGACGCGCGGTCGGAGGGGCAGCGGCTGGCGAGCTGATACGCGCGGCTGACCGCGCGTATCAGCTCGCTAGCGGATCGCCCCACTCTTCATCAGGCGCGGGACCAAAGTCAGCGCGGCGACAAGCGGCCATCGGCGCTGCCAAGGCTTGATCTCGATCTTCGTTCCCGCGTGACGATTGATCTTCCAGGCGAGATAATCGATCCCACCGGCGTAGGTCAGGCTTGCCTTGGCGAGCCGCAAAATGCTGAGCCCCTTGCCTTCCAGCCGTCGGCGCGCCCAACCACCTGCACGCGCCTCAGGCGCAATCGCTGCGATCGCGGGTCCGCTGAACCGCTGATAGCGTTCGGCATCGGCATCGACCACCGACTGCGCGCGGCCTGTCCGTTCGGCGCGCAATTCGACCGAATAAGTGAGCGTAAACGCGCGGCGCCACCAGTCGAGCGACGCCTCGCCCTCAACCGGTCCGGCTGCCGCGAGCAGGGTCGGCGCAGCATGCGCCACCGACGCAATCGCGCGGTCGCGCGCCGTATCGTCAACCGCCCAGACAAGCCGCGACGGCTGCGCAAAGCGCGCCCACACCGACACGTTGCGCGTCTCCGCGCCATTCAACCGGAGAAAGTCGGCTTCGCTGAGCACGGCATATTTCGCGATCAGCCCGTCATGCTGAAACGGAAAGACATTCGGTGGGATCAACCGGTTTGCTACCGCCAACCAACGCTTCGGATAGGCGTCGCCATAATCGGACACGATCAGGTAGAAATCGAGCATCAGCCCGTCGAGTTCGCTCTCGCGAAGGCAGCTGCCATAAAAGAGGACGGCGCGCGCGCTGCCCGGATATTGGGCGGCGATCGCCTGCGCCATGGCAGCGACGCGCGGGTCGACCGGAGTCGATAATTCGGCGCGGACCAGATCGATCAGGTCGGACACGGGCGAAGGCTCAGGCGGCGAGGCGCAGGAAAGGCACTGGCTGCGTCGAGGTCAGAATGATCGGCATGCCGCGTGTCGCCTGAAAAATCTCGCCGTCGAGGATGACGTTCGAGCGGTCGCCTTCGATGCGGATTTCGTCGCCCTGCTGGAAATGGACGCCGTCGAGCTGGTTCTGCCCCAGCGTGCCCCGCCACGTTGCGCCGAGCATGCGCGCGAGTGCGCCGAACCCGCGTTCGACCGCGAGCAATTTCATCTGCCCACTCTGCCCCTCGCTGTCGTTGGTGCGGATACTCAGCAGCAGCTTTTCCAGCGTCGTCACGATCAGCAGCGAGAATTTGCCCTTGAACTCGCCCTGCCGGATCAACGACACCGTCATTGCCTCGGGCTTCGGCGGCAAGCGCCCGCCGCCGAGGCCGAACAGCATCGCGAACAGACCAAGAATCGCCGCGAGGAAATGCGACAACCCGTTAGGCAGGCCGAGCGGATAGATGCGGTTGCGGCAATAAAGCATCACATCGGCGAGATAGGCCCCGCCAAGGAACATGCCGAGGACCGGCCGCGCTTCGCCGCCGCTGTCGAGCGAGATCAGTTGGCGCTGGATCACATGATCCTCCAGCCGCCCGGTTTCGACGAGATCGATCACGCGTTGCAACGCCTTGATCGGGTCGCCCTCGGCGCCCAGATCGAGTGCGATCAAATTGGTCTTGCCGTTGGGGAGTACCGCAACGGGCGGCGGCGAACCGCCGAAATGGCCGCCCGAATAAATTTCGGTCAGCGCGGCCTGAACCGTTCCGTCGCCGCCATTGATCACGACGACACGCGGACCGACCATCGCCATCGTCCGGATGGCCTTTTCGATCTGGTCGACGTCCTCGACTTCATAGTGAAAGATGTCGGGATGCGCCGCGCAATATTCGCGAACCCGCGGCAACAGGGCACGGTTGCCCGTCGAGTGCGGATTCGAAAGAAGCGCGACGCTTGCCATATACCCCCTATTCCACCGGGTCGAACGAAAGGCCGTTGACGTAGTTCAGCACGACCGGAACGCGCTTGGTGGCGCCGCCGACCGAAAAACTGACCTCAGCCAATTTGGGCTTCCGCTTAAAGATGAAGTCGCTGACCTTCATGTCGGGGTTGCCCGACAGACCGGCGCCATCGCTACGATCCGACTTGCCATTGCCGTTCATGTCGTGACGCACCGAAACGACATAATTGCCCTGCTGCTTCACAGGGACGCAGACCGACATGGTGCCGGCGCGCGACACGGGCACATCGACCCGTTCGATCCATTTGCGCTTTTCCAGATAGCTGCTGTTCGCGCTGTAAATCTGCACGCGCACCGTTCCGGTGCGCTGTTTGAAACCGCGGACATCGACCTGGACGGCGGTGGCGTTGCGGTTGCACAGCGCAGCACTAGGACCCAGCGCGGCACCCTGCGCCGCAACGGGCGCAATCAGCGCGCCAGCGGTAGCGGCAGTCAGTAGTCCGGCGAGAAAAATTTTCGACATGACCTCAAAACCTCCAGAGGCTATAGCCATCTCAGCTAGCGCAAAAGCGCACGCTGACATGGGTCCCTGTCGCCCTTGAATCGGCATATCGGAAACAACTGCGGCCAAATCATGGTGATGGGGCGACCAAAGATTGAATAAGCTTCCTGCCATCGACCGCTACATCGCGCGGCTCATCTTCTTCCCGATGCTC
>JAURVS010000352.1 GCA_030655355.1 Sphingopyxis sp. | reverse complement strand
GATCAGTCGGAGGCCGAGGAAAGTCAGGAAGAACAGGAAAGCGAAGACGGCGGCAGCGGCGAAAGCCAGACCGAAGCGCGCGCCGAGATGGCGGGCGATCAGGCCGATGATGGAGACAGCGACCCCGACGCACAGGAAATGGAAGCCGACGGCGAGCCTGAAATGGGCGGCGAAGGCGACGAGGGCATGTTGCCCGTACGCCCCAACCGCTTGCCGAGCGACATTCCCGATTTCAACTATCTGCGCTTCACCGAAAAGCATGACGAGATCATCCTCGCGACCGAGCTCTGCGATGCCGACGAACTGACCCGCCTGCGCGCCTATCTCGACCAACAGATGGCCCATCTGCAGGGCGCGGTGACCAAGCTTGCAAATCGGCTCCAGCGCCGCTTGATGGCGCAGCAGAACCGCGCATGGGATTTCGATCAGGAGGAAGGCCAGCTCGACGCCGCGCGGCTCGCGCGCGTGATCGTCTCGCCCGGCCAGTCGCTGAGCTACAAGATCGAGCGCGACACCGATTTTCGCGACACCGTCGTAACCTTGCTGCTCGACAATAGCGGATCGATGCGCGGGCGCCCGATCAGCATCGCGGCGATTAGCGCCGACATCCTCGCGCGCACGCTTGAGCGCTGCGGCGTCAAGACCGAGATTTTGGGCTTCACGACGCGGACGTGGAAAGGCGGGCAAAGCCGCGAGGACTGGCTCGCCGCGGGCCGTCCAGCACATCCCGGCCGCCTCAACGATCTGCGCCACATCATCTACAAGCCCGCTGACGAACCCTATCGCCGCGCGCGCAAGTCGCTCGGGCTGATGATGCGCGAAGGGCTGCTCAAGGAAAATATCGACGGCGAGGCGCTGACATGGGCGCACAGCCGGATCATTGGGCGGCCTGAAGAACGCAAGATATTGATGGTGATCTCCGACGGCGCGCCGGTCGACGACAGCACGCTGTCGGTCAACCACGGCGCCTATCTTGACCAGCATCTGCGTCAGGTGATCGAGTGGATCGAAAATCGCTCGCCGGTCGAACTCTGCGCGATCGGCATCGGGCACGACGTCACACGCTATTATAGCCGCGCCGTCACCATCATGGACGCCGAGCAATTGGGCGGGACGATGGTCGAACAGTTGGCCGGGCTATTCGATATCGATTGACGGCGCGCCATTGCCGTCCCTCACGCGCCACGCGCAGGTGACAACCCCTTTCCCCCTCGTTACAAACCCTTCCGATGCAGCAGGGACTCGCGACCTTACGACGGGAGCCGCTGCATTAACATTATGCTGAGGGGTCGCCGGCATGACTTGGGGCCGCACCATGGGGTGCGTGGCTGAGGGGGCGACTGTAGCATGAAAAAAGCATCCGATCTGTTCATCGAGTGTCTGGAAGAAGAAGGCGTCGAATATATTTTTGGCGTTCCGGGCGAGGAGAATCTCGACTTTCTCGACAGCCTGTCGCGCTCGACCAAGATCAAGCTGATCCTGACGCGGCACGAACAGGGCGCGGGCTTCATGGCCGCGACCTATGGGCGCCACACCGGCAAGACCGGGGTCTGCCTTGCGACCTTGGGGCCCGGCGCCACGAACTTCGTCACCGCCGCCGCTTATGCGCAGCTTGGCGGCATGCCGATGATGATGATCACCGGCCAAAAACCGATCAAGAAATCGAAACAGGGCCGTTTCCAGATCCTCGACGTCGTCGCGATGATGGGGCCGATCACCAAATTTACCCATCAGATGGCGTCGTCGGACAATATCCCGAGCCGCGTGCGCGAAGCGTTCCGCCTCGCCGAAGAGGAAAAGCCCGGCGCGGTGCACATCGAGCTGCCCGAGGATATCGCCGACGAGCATACCGACAGCTTGCCACTGAAACGCAGCCATGTCCGCCGCCCGACCGCCGATGTAAAATCGATCCGCGAAGCGGTCAGGGCGTTGGAGGAAGCGACTTCGCCCGTTCTCGTCATCGGCGCGGGCGCGAACCGGACGATGACCGGCCGCATGTTGCTCCAGTTCATCGAAAAGACCGGCATTCCGTTCCTCACGACGCAGCTTGGCAAGGGCGTGATCGACGAGCGCCATCCGAAATTCCTCGGCTGCGCCGCGCTGTCGTCGGGCGACTTTATCCACCGCGCGGTCGAAGCGTCGGATTGCATCGTTAACCTCGGCCATGATGTCATTGAAAAGCCGCCCTTCTTCATGCAGCGCGGCGGCCCGACGGTGATCCATGTGTCGAGCAAGACCGCCGAAGTCGATCCGGTCTATTTCCCCGACATCGAAGTGATCGGCGATATAGCGAATGCGGTGTGGCAGATGAAGGAGGACATCGTTCCCAACGGCAGTTGGAAGTTCGACCATCTGCTCGCCTATCGGCAGGGCGAGGTCGACCATACCGCGCCGCTGGCGAAGGACGAACGCTTCCCGATCTTCCCGCCGCATCTGGTCCAATCGATCCGCGACGCGATGCCCGATGACGGAATCATCTGCCTCGACAATGGCGTCTATAAAATCTGGTTTGCGCGCGGCTATACCGCCTATCGCCCCAACACCGTGCTGCTCGACAATGCGCTCGCGACGATGGGCGCGGGCCTGCCCAGCGCGATGATGTCGGCGATGGTCTATCCGGGACGCAAGGTCATGGCGATTTGCGGCGACGGCGGCTTCATGATGAACAGCCAAGAGATGGAGACCGCGGTCCGGCTGGGGCTCAACATCACCGTGCTGATCCTCAACGACAACAGCTATGGCATGATCCGCTGGAAACAGGCGAACATGGGCTTCAAGGATTGGGGGCTGACCTATGGCAACCCCGATTTCGTCAAATATGCCGAAAGCTATGGCGCGCACGGACACCGCGTCGAAAGCGCCGCGCACCTCAAGGAACTTCTCGCCCACACGCGCGATACTCCGGGTGTCCATCTGATCGACTGCCCGGTCGATTATTCGGAGAATGACCAGATCCTCAACATCGACATCAAGAAGCTGTCGAAAGAGATGTGAGCCCTGCTTCCTGTTCCCCGGCGAAAGCCGGGGTCCAGAGCGCCATTGCGCCGTCGTCGCGCGTTCTAGCCCTGGGCCCCGGCATTCGCCGGGGAACGGAGAGGTGAAAAATGAAGTTGAAAGACGTCTATCCGCTCTATCTCAACAACAAGGCGGTGCAGCCAAACACCGACCTTGAAGTGATCGACAAATTCACCGGCGAGGTCGCGTTCCGTACCGCGCTCGCAACCCCCGACATCATCGACGAAGCAATCGCGGGTGCGGTGCGCGCCGCCGAGCCGATGGCGCGGCTCGCGAGTTTCGAAAAGCGCGACGTGCTGACCCATTGCGTCGGGCGTTTTCAGGAGCGGTTCGACGAACTCGCTTATGCGCTGTGTGTCGAGGCGGGCAAGCCGATCGCCGACAGCGAGGGCGAGGTCACGCGCCTGATCGACACCTTCCGCATCGCCGCCGAGGAAGCAACCCGCAATTATGGCGAAGTCCAGCCGCTCGATATTTCGGCCCGCGCGAAGGGCTATATGGGCATGTGGAAGCGCGTGCCGATCGGCCCATGCAGCTTCATCTCGCCGTTCAACTTTCCGCTGAACCTCGCCGCGCACAAAATCGCGCCCGCGATCGCGATCGGCTGTCCGTTCGTGATGAAACCCGCATCGCTGACCCCGCTCGGCGCGATCATCATGGGCGAAGTGCTCGCCGAATGCGACATCCTGCCCGAGGGCGCGTTCAGCATCCTGCCCGCGACGCGCGACGGGGCCGATCTGTTCACTACCGACGAGCGGCTCAAACTGCTGTCCTTCACCGGCTCGCCGGGGGTCGGCTGGGAGCTGAAAGCCAAGGCGGGCAAAAAGAAGGTTGTCCTCGAGCTCGGCGGCAATGCCGCGGTCGTCGTCGACAAGGATGCCGACCTCGACCATGCGCTCGCACGCATCATCTTCGGCGGCTATTATCAGTCGGGGCAAAGCTGCATCCATGTGCAGCGCGTAATCATCCATGAGGATATCTACGACACGTTCCGCGACATGCTCACTGCGAAGGTCAAGACGCTGAAATCTGGCGATCCGAAGCTACGCGACACGTTCATCGGCCCGATGATTTCGGTGAAGGAAGCGCAGCGGCTGAAAGGCTGGATCGACGACGCAGTCGCGGCGGGTGCGAACTTGCTCGCGGGGGGTGGTTGCGACGGCAATATGCTCGATGCCGCCTTGCTGGAGAATGTTCCCGGCGACACCGACGTCGTGCGCGAGGAAGCGTTTGGCCCGGTCGTCATCCTGTCGAAATTCACTAACTGGGAAGCCGCATTGGCCGAGGTCAACGACAGCAAGTTCGGGCTTCAGGCGGGACTCTTCACGCGCGACATCCACAAGGTGCTCGACGCATGGGATCATCTCGACGTCGGCGGCATCGTCGTCAACGATGTGTCCTCGTACCGTGTCGACAATATGCCCTATGGCGGCGTCAAGGACAGCGGGCTAGGCCGCGAAGGCGTGCGCTTTGCGATCGAGGATATGAGCGAGATCCGCAATCTGGTGATCCGGCGGGCCTAGAACATCCGCTCGTCATTGCGAGCGAAGCGAAGTAATCTCCAGCCGACGTCCTCCATGCCGATGGCTGGAGAATGCGTCGTCGCTCCGCTCCTCGCAATGACGAGACCAAGGACCAAACGTCACAAATCCGCCGCCAAACTTTCTTCAAACTGTCGCGGCTTTGAGTCGCACGCTGTAACATTTGACGTGTCTAGGCCGAGGGCAGCTAGAGGCTGCTTTCGGAGTGTGACATGGCATCGATTTCGACCCTGCCCATCCCCGCCCGCTTTCCCGATCCCTTCGCCACCGATCCGCATGTTCCCGAACGACTGATCGGCGAACGGCGGAGCTATCGCACGGTGTGGGTCAGCGACATCCATCTGGGCACGCGCGGTTGCAATGCCGCGATGCTGATCGACTTCTTCGACCATGTCGACTGCGAGACGCTCTACCTCGTCGGCGACATCATCGACGGCTGGCGCCTCAAGAAACGGCATTTCTGGCCGCCCGAGCATAATGACGTCGTGTGGCGCGTTCTCAAGCGCGCCAAGCGCGGCACCCGCGTCGTCTATGTCCCCGGCAATCATGACGAAATGTGCAAGCCGTTCGACGGCTTCGATTTTGGCGGGGTCGAAATCCGCCGCGAAGCGATCCACGAGACCGCCGACGGGCGCAAATTGCTTGTCGTCCATGGCGACGAGTTCGACGCGGTGATGCTCGCGCACCGCTGGCTCGCCTTCGTCGGCGACGCTGCCTACACCGCGCTGATGAAGTGCAATGTGGTAGTGAACCGCATCCGCAGCGCGTTCGGCCTGCCCTATTGGTCGCTGTCGATGGTCGCGAAGCACAAGGTCAAGAACGCCGTTCAGTTCATCGGACGCTATGAAGAAGTCGTAGCGCACGCAGCGCGCTCGCGCGGGGTCGACGGGGTCGTCTGCGGCCACATCCACAGCGCCGAGATGCGCGAGATCGAGGGCACCGAATATTATAACGACGGTGACTGGGTCGAAGGCTGCACAGCGCTGGTTGAACATCATGACGGCACGATGGAAATTTTGCACTGGGCCGAAGAGGTCGCAGCGCGGTCGGTACCGACGACGCTCCAACTCCCCGCTCCGGCGCGGGCAGCGTAGGGCCTTGGCCGGCATGAGGATCCTCATCGTCACCGACGCGTGGGAGCCGCAGGTCAACGGCGTCGTCCGCACGCTGCAGGCAACGATCGCCGGACTGCGCGCGACGGGGCATGAGGTGGGCGTCGTCTCGCCCGACCTTTTCCGGTCGATCCCCTGCCCGTCCTATCCCGAAATCCGGCTGGCTTTTGCCGGGTGGCGCAAAGTCGGGCGGCATATCCGCGCCTTTGCCCCACAGGCGATCCATATTTCGACCGAGGGCCCGCTCGGCCTCGCGGCGCGGCGCTGGTGCCTGAAGAATGGCTTTCCATTCACCACCGCCTATCACACGCGCTTTCCTGAATATGTCGCGGCGCGGCTGCCGCTCTCGCCGTCGTTCGTCTGGCGCTTCATCCGCTGGTTTCACCGGCCGGCGCAGCATATCATGGTCGCAACGCGCAGCCTCGCGCGCGAGCTTGCCGATCAGGGGCTGGGGCAAACGATGATGTGGGAGCGCGGCGTCGATCATGACCTGTTCCGCCCCGACCGTGCGCCGCTGCCTGCCTATGAGGGGCTCGCACGCCCGATCCAGCTTTATGTCGGCCGCGTCGCGGTCGAAAAGAATATCGGCGCTTTCCTGGACTGCGACCGGCCGGGCACAAAGGTCATCGTCGGTGACGGCCCGGCGCTCGCCGACCTGAAGGCGCAGCATCCCGGCGCGCTTTTTCTCGGCAAGCTTGGCGGCGAAACGCTTGCTGCGGCCTATGCCGGCGCCGACGTGTTCGTCTTTCCCAGCCGCACCGACACCTTCGGCCTCGTCGTGATCGAGGCGCTGAGCTGCGGCACGCCCGTCGCGGCTTTTCCCGTTCCCGGACCCGGCGATATCATCACCGAAGGCGCCGGGGCACTGGACGAGGGTCTGGGCCGCGCGATCGACACCGCGCTCGCCTGCGACCGCGCCGATGCCGAGGCACTAGGCGCGCGGTATAGCTGGGCAAGCTGCACGGCGCAGTTTGTGAAGGCGCTGACCTTCGTGCCATCGGCGCCTGCGCCGAGCGGCGCGCTTGGCGCAGCGGGCGTTGCAGTCTGACCCTTCCGCCTTGAGAGGCGAAGGGGTCAGCCAACATCAGAAGGTCTTGCGCCACTCCAGCTCAATATAGCGGCCCAACGGATCGATATAGCCGGGCTGGTAATTGAGCGGCACCGCGCCATTGGCGTCGGTGATCTTGCGCTGCGCATCGAAGATATTGTCGACCGCCAGGCGCAAGCGCGACCCCTTGAGGAACGGCATTTTTTCGATCAGCTTCGGCTTCTGGTTCAGATCGACAAAGAAGCGCAGATTGAAGGTCGCGAGGTCGCCGAAGTTCAGGTCGCCGGCCGAGCCGCCAGTGACCGTACTGCCGCTGTCATATTTGGCGCTGAGCCGGACGCCCATGCCCTTGTTGAACAGGCCACCGTCAAGCTCGAACAGATGGCGGTTGCTCCCGCCGCCGCTGCCCGTCGCCGATCCGTTGAGCAGATCGAGTTCGGGCACGCCGGGACGGATCAGCACCGTGTCGGTCAGCTTGATCGTGTGATAAAGCGATACCTGCCAGCGGCCGCCCTGCGGTGCGCCGAACATACCACCAGGACCGCCCGGCCCGCCCGGCCCACGACCACCGCCCATGCGCGGACCGCCCCCACCACCGCCACGTGGGCGATCGCCGCCACCCGCCTGCGAAGGCGGACCGCCTTCGCCACGCGGCGCGCCACCGGGCCCACCGAGGCCCAGGCCGCGTTGCTTCTGCTGGCCAAAGCTTTTGCCGAAATTGAGGCCCCAGCGGATCTGCGAATTTTCGGCGCGATCGAAATTGACCGGGCGCTGGTCGAGCGCGAGCAGCACGCCGTTCGCATCGCGCGTCACGCGGTCGGGAAAGGCGGCCTCGATTTCGGGGGTCAGCAACGGCAAGCTGTTTGCCGTGTCATAGCTTTTGTTGCTGTTGTAATTGACGGAGACATTCAGCCCCTCGAGCATAGGCGGTGACCAGTTGAGGCCAAGCTTGAGATCGCGGCGCTGCTCAGCGAGCAGGAAAGGATTGCCGCCCGTCGTCGTTGTGATCTGCACCGTCTGGCCGGTTGAGAAGTCGTAATAAGTGACCGCGGGGGTGATCAGCGGTGCGGCGCCAAGCTGCTGAATGCCCGGCGCGGCCTCGTCCTGATTAAAGCTTGCGATCAGCGACAGATTGTCGGTCACACCCCAGTTGAGGTTTGCGCCCCAGCTTTTCAGTGCGGCGAAATCGCTCGGGTTCTGAACCTGACCGCTGAGCGTCAGCGAGACACGGCCGATCTTGCCGACGTCATATTCGGGATCGAGCAAGGGAATCGTCAGCGAGCCGAATACGCCCGGCAGGTCGCGCGCGAGATCGGTGGTCGTAATACCATTCGCATTGTCCGACCGGCTGTCGAAACGCTGCCCCGTATAGCTGCCCGTCATCGACAAGCGGATCGGACCCGCCCAACCTTCGGTGACGGTGCCCGACAGGTTGGCGTTGCCGCCGAACGTCTGCTGGCTGCTTTCGAATCGGTCGCGGGTGCCGCTGATCCGGTCGGTGAAAGTGAGCTGATCGGCATCGGCATAATTGCTTGAGATCGACCAGCGCCAATCGCCGAGCATACCGTTCACGCTCGCCGTGCTCGTCAGGTTGCGGCTGCGGCTGTCGCGTTCGAGCGGATCGTCGACCCCGCCCACGCCGGGTCCGAGAAGTGAGAGCGTGTCGGTCTGGTCAAAGCGCACATTGAGCGAAGCGTCGGTGGTTTTGTTCAGGCTGCGCTGGACTGTTGCGTCGATCGAATATTCGTCGGATGCCGACAACAGGCTGCGCGCCGGAGCTTCGGCCGCCTGCGCGGGATCATCATAGTCGAGGTTGCGCTCGCTTTCGCGCAGCATCGACTTGTGATCCCAACCGGCGTTGACATTGACGCGGCCCTTTTCGCCGATCGCAAGAAAACTTGGCTGAATCTCGCTCTGGAACCGTCCGCCCTGCGTCGGGATGCCGCCTTCGGCTTCGACCGCGATCTGGCGGAAATTGGGCTTAAGTACCATGTTGACGACGCGCTCGTCGGCCGAATAGCCATATTGCAGCGCAACCTCTTCGGGGAAGATTTCGACCTTGGCGATCGCCTCGGGGGGCAGGTTGCGCACTTCGCCGAAGCCGCCGATGCGGCGCCCATTGACGAGGATGATCGGCCGACCGCTGCCGCGCCCGCGACCCGAACGCGTTTGCGGCGCGAGCGCATCGAGCAGTTCCGAGACGTTCGATACGCCATAGCTGGCGATCGCCGCTTCATCGAGTTCGGCCTCGGCCTTGATATCGGTTTGAAGCTGCCCGGCGAGCCGCGGCGCGGTCACGACAATCTCTTCACCGTCGATATCGTCATACAAATCGTCGCTGCCATCGGACGCGGTCGGCGCAGGATCGCTTGGCTGGTCGGCGATCGCAGCCGCGGTAGCATTCGACGTCGCGGCGACATTCGTCGGCAGGGCGCCGGTTTCCGCCATGGCGGGCCAAGCGAGCGCCGCACTGGCCGTCAGCAACAGCGCGCGCGCGGAAAAGGAGAGGCGATATTTATTCATCGGGGGAGATGCCTTCTTTTTTGTCTTCGTTTTATTCTTGGCCCGTCAGGGGTTAACCCGTCCTGACGCGCAATTCGGTCTGGGGTTCATCTATGTCGCAATTGTCGCAACAATGTGTCGTGACTGTCGCAGTTCGACTAACCGGCCATATCGACCGCTGGACAGCATCGCCCCCTGCCCTTATCGGCCAGCCATGCCGACTCCAGACTCTTCCGCCGCACCCGGCGAATCCATCCTGATCATCGATTTTGGGTCGCAGGTGACCCAGCTGATCGCCCGCCGCGTTCGCGAAGCGGGCGTCTATAGCGAAATCGTCCCCTTCACGCAGGCCGAAGCCGCGCTCGAGCGGATGAAGCCGAAGGGCGTGATCCTGTCGGGTTCGCCCGCGTCGGTCCCCGCGACCGGCAGTCCGCGCGCACCGCAGTCGGTCTTCGACAGCGGCCTGCCGATCCTCGGTATCTGTTACGGGCAGCAGGTGATGAGCCAGCAGCTCGGTGGACAGGTCGAGCCCGGCGGCGCCGATGGCGAACGCGACGGCGAATTCGGCCGAGCTTTCCTGACCGTAACCGAACCCTGCGTGTTGTTCGACGGATTGTGGGAAGTCGGCGAGCGGCATCAGGTATGGATGAGCCACGGCGACAAAGTCACGCAGTTCGCTCCCGGCTTCCGCATCGTCGCGGTCAGCGACGGAGCCCCCTTTGCGCTGATCGCCGATGACGAGCGCCGCTATTATGGGACGCAATTCCACCCCGAGGTCGTTCACACGCCCGACGGCGCGAAGCTGATCGCCAATTTCGTCCGCCACGTGTGCGGATGCAACGGCGAATGGACGATGGCCGAATTCCGCGCGACGAAGATCGCCGAAATCCGTGCACAGGTTGGCGACCAGCGCGTCTTGTGCGGCCTGTCGGGCGGCGTCGACAGCGCGGTGGCAGCGGTGCTGATCCACGAAGCGATCGGCGAGCAACTGACGTGCGTCTTCGTCGACCATGGCTTGCTTCGCATGAACGAGCGCGAGCAGGTCGAGCGCCTGTTCCGCGATCATTATAATATTCCGCTGGTCGTCGTCGACGCCGAGGAACGCTTCATGGCGGGCCTCGCCGGGGTCACCGACCCCGAGAAGAAGCGCAAGTTCATCGGCGGCGAATTCATCAACGTGTTCGAAGAAGAAGCGAAGAAGATCGGCGGCGCCGATTTCCTCGCGCAGGGCACGCTTTACCCCGATGTCATTGAATCGGTCAGCTTCACCGGCGGACCGAGCGTGACGATCAAGAGCCACCATAATGTCGGCGGGCTTCCCGAGCGCATGAACATGCAGCTTGTCGAACCGTTGCGCGAATTGTTCAAGGACGAGGTGCGCCTGCTCGGCAAGGAACTCGGCCTGCCCGAGGTCTTCGTCGGCCGCCACCCCTTCCCCGGCCCCGGCCTCGCGATCCGCATTCCCGGCGAAGTGTCGAAAGACCGCTGCGATATCCTCCGCAAGGCCGACGCCGTCTACCTCGACGAAATCCGCAATGCCGGCCTTTATGACGCGATCTGGCAGGCGTTCGCCGTTCTGCTCCCGGTCAAGACGGTCGGCGTGATGGGTGACGGCCGCACCTATGATCATGTCTGCGCGCTGCGCGCCGTCACCTCAACCGACGGCATGACCGCCGACATCTATCCCTTCGACGCGAGCTTCCTCTCGCGCTGCGCGACACGCATCATCAACGAGGTGCAGGGCATCAACCGCGTGGTTTACGACTACACGTCGAAGCCACCGGGTACGATCGAGTGGGAATAAGGAAACAGCAGGTTTTCATTACTTTATCGCGTAATCACAGATATTTGTTTATAACGCTTATATCATAAATTCTGCGTCATCATTGCGCCGAAATTTTCATCTTGTGTGTCAAATGCCGGATTCATGGCGAGCCAATCGAAGCTATTTTCGGCGCATTTATCGCTCAAACTGCTGGATTGTACGCTACGGGCTTCCCTGACGGCAGCCTATTCGCAAACTCGAAGCGCAATCCACGCATGTCGGGGATCGTTCTTGAAAACCCAACGGCGTCGGGGCCCGGCCATCACGTTCAGATAATAAAGATCATAACCATGCGCCGCGCCCACTGGATGATAGCCGCGCGGCACCATGACCGTGTCGCCATCCTCGACCGTCATCGTCTCGTCGAGCGCCCGGTCGTCGGTATAGACGCGTTGGAAGCCGAAACCCTGCGGCGGATTGACGCGGTGGTAATAGGTTTCCTCGAGGCTGCTTTCCTCGGGTAGCGCGTCGCTGTCATGCTTGTGCGGCGGATAGCTAGACCAGTGACCGCCCGGGGTGATCACTTCGACGACGAGCAGGCTCTCGGCGGTGTCATCCTGGTCCGATAGAATGTTGCGGACATGGCGCTGGTTGGTGCCCGAACCACGGACTTCGACCGGCTGAGGTCGCAGCTCGCGGACCGTGCCCTCGCCGCTGCCGGGCGCGGTGCAGATCGCAATCTCGGCATCGCTCTCGCCTTCCACGATATATGCGACGCCGGCGGGAATATAGACCGAAGCGGCTGCGCCGTCGAAGACGCTCGCGCGGCCGCCAAGATGCTCGAAGAGCGCGCCGTCTGCGCGCACCGTCACATGGCCGGTGAGGACGACGATGCACGCCTCCCGTCCCGCCTCGACGCCTGCGTAATTATCGCCTGTCGCAAGGCGCACGACCCGGAAGCCGACGTAGCGCCACCCGGCGCTTTCGGGAGTCACATCGGTGACGACGCCATCGGCACCGGGTTCGCGCGGGCGAACGAGCAGCGGGCTCATGCGAGACCTGCCGATGCCGCGTGCGCCTTCAGCGTATCGAGCCCGAGCTGACTGTATGTCCGAGGGTCCGCGACGGCGGGGTCCTGCTCGGCTTCGACGACAATCCATCCTGAATAGCCGATGTCGGCGAGCGCCTTGAAGAAAGGCGCATAATCATAATCACCGTCGCCGGGCGCAGTGAACATGCCGTCGACCACGCCGTCGAGGAAACTGTGACCGCCCGCCAAGATAGCGGCGTGGCGAGCGCGGCGAACATCCTTGCAATGGACATGATTGATACGATCGGGGTGCGATCGCACAATATCCAGCGGATCGATGCCGCCATAGATTGCATGCCCCGTGTCGAGAACGAGCCCGACATGCTCGCCCGTCGCTGCGAAGAAATGCTCGAGATCCGCCATCGTCTCGACCACCGTCCCCAGATGATGATGATAGGCGAACCGCATGCCGCGCTCGCAAACATATGCGGCAATCCGGTCGAGGCGATCGCCGAATTCCTGCCACTGATCTTTGGCAAGACGCGGCGGCGTATCAAGCTGGCTACCGCGATCGGAATGCACCGCGTTGCTGGTTTCGGCGGCAATAAAAACGGTCGAGCTCATCGCCGCCAGCAGGTCGATATGGCTTGCCATGGCGCCAATCTCCGCCTCGGCATCGCGTACGAGGAGGTTGCTGCTGTACCAGCCGCCGACGATGGCGAGCGCGTGACGCTCCATGATCGGCGCCAGTGTCGCCGGATCGCGCGGGAACTTATTGCCAAGTTCGACGCCGTCGAAGCCGATTTCGCGGACATCGGTGAGGATCGCGTCGAGCGTCGTGTTTCCGCCCAGTTCGGGCATGTCGTCGTTCGACCAGGCGATCGGGCTCACGCCCCAGCGGATCGTCATTCTGTTTCTCCGGCCAAGCGGGCTTCATAGGTGCGGCGCGCGGCGGCGACTTCGGGGCGCGAGGATATTTCGGGGACCGCGACGTCCCACCAATGTCCGCCGACTTCGCTCGAGAGCGCGGGGTCGGTATCGATCACGATCACGCTGCTACGATCGGCGTCACGGGCACGCGTCAGCGCTGCTTCGAGTTCGGCGATATTGCCCGCCTTTTCAGCGCACGCGCCAAGGCTTTGCGCATGCGCGACAAAATCGATGTCGGGAAGCGTCACATGCCGACTATCGGCAAGGAGATTGTTGAAAGGCCGACCGCCTGTCGCCTTCTGCAGCCGGTTGATGCATCCAAATCCGCGATTGTCGAGCAACACGACGATGAGCTTCATCCCCAGCATTACCGAGGTCGCGAGTTCCGAATTGAGCATCAGATAGCTGCCGTCGCCGACCATCACCACGACCTCGCGCGACGGGTCGGCCATCTTGACGCCAAGCCCGCCCGCGATCTCATACCCCATGCACGAAAAGCCATATTCGACATGATAGCCGCCGACCGCGCGCGTCGGCCACAGCTTGTGGAGCTCGCCGGGAAGTCCCCCGGCAGCGCAGACGACGACCGCGTTCTCGGCGGCGCCGCGCGCTACCGCGGCAACAACCGCTGCATCCGACGGAAGCGATCCGGTCGCGGGAAGCGCGGTCGCGGTTTCATAATCGGCTGCGGCGCGCGCTTTCATCGCATGAATCTCGGCTCGCCAGCTTGGCAATACCTGCCAGTCGGCCAGCTTGCCGCGGAGATTTTCGACCACCGCGCGCGCGTCGCCCATCACCCCCGTAGCACCATGCTTGGCCAGATCGTGAAGCGCGACATTCACCTGGAACAGTCGGGCCCGAAACAGCGTGCGCGATCCGGTGGTAAAATCCTGCAGCCGCGTTCCGATCCCGATCACAAGATCTGCAGCGGCAGCCGCGGCGTTGGCGGCGCGCGTGCCGGTCACCCCGACACCCCCAAGAAGCTGCGGATGATCAAAGGTGATCGCGCCCTTGCCCGCTTGCGTTTCGGCGACGGGAATCCCGCTCGCCGCCGCAAACTCGGCAAGCGCCGCTTCGGCGCGCGAGTAAAGAACGCCACCACCGGCGAGGATAAGCGGAGCCTTCGCGGCGCGGATCGCAGCAACCAGCGCCGCAAGCTCGTCTGCATCGGCCTGCACGCGGCGCTGGCGCCACACGTGCGGTTCGAAAAACTCTTCAGGATAATCATAGGCCTCGGCCTGAACATCCTGACACAGGCACAGCGTCACCGGTCCGCATGCGGCCGGATCGGTCAGCACCGCCATCGCGCGCGGCAGCGCGTCGAGTATCTGCTCGGGTCGCGTGATCCGGTCGAACAGCCGCGATACGGGACGGAAGCAATCATTCGCGCTCACCGTGGCATCGCCAAAATCCTCGAGCTGCTGCAGCACCGGGTCGGGACGTCGGCTCGCATAAACATCGCCGGGCAGAAACAGCACCGGTAGCCGGTTGACGTGCGCAAGCGCGGCGGCGGTGACCATGTTCGTTGCCCCCGGGCCGATCGACGTAGTGCAGATCATCGCGCGCTGACGACGCGACGCCTTGGCAAAAGCGATCGCGGCGTGCGCCATCCCCTGCTCATTATGCGCGCGATAGGTTGGCAGAACCTCCTCCGCTTCGGCCAGCGCCTCGCCCACCCCCGCGACATTGCCATGCCCGAAAATCGCCCAGACGCCGCCGAAATAGGGTTGTTCGACGCCGTCGACGTCGATGCGCTGCGCCGCCAGCCAGCGGACCAGCGCCTGCGCCATCGTAAGCCGGATGTGCGTCATGCAGCCACTTTCGACCGCCGGACTCGCTGCCAAGCATCGACCAGATGGCCGAAGTTAGCGGCAAGCTCGGCTTCGGCGGCGGCGTCGTCGATTTCGCCATCCAGCCAGCGCCGCGCGACATCGTGCCAGATCGTCCGGCCAACGGCAAATCCCTTGACGATGCGGCACGGCGCAGCCGCGGCGAAGCTGGCAAGCAACGTCTCGGTCGGCTCGGAAAGGCCGAGGAGAACGACGCCGCGGCAATGCGGATCATGGCGCGCGATCGCCGCCTCGACATGCGCCCATGCCGCGGGGTCGCTTGCGGGCTCGAGTTTCCACCAGTCGGGATAGACCCCGAGCGCGTAGATATGATCGATCACCTCAGCGACGGTGGTCATGCTGATCGGGCCATGCCGCGAGGCGATGATCTCCAACAGGAGTTCGTGCCGGGTGGCGCGGCAGGCGTCGAAAAGGCGCAATATCTCGCGGTCCTGCGCCGCGCGCATCTCGGGCGGGTCATCAGGATGATAGAATACGAGGCATTTGACGACGTGATGCGACGGCCATTCGCGAAGCGACACCGCCAGGTCGGCATGGCCCTCGAAGGCGATGGGCCGCGATCCGGGTACTTCGACGGGACGACCGATCCAATAGGGCATTTCGGCGCTAAGCTCGAGCGGACGCGCGCCGTAGCGTCCATCGAGGAGCAACCCGAAGTTGGAGCTCCCCTTGGCGAGCCGGTCGACCGCAGCGAGCGCCAGTGCCTTGAACCGCGCGACATGCGCCGCGTCGCCGGTCCCCAGCTCTTCCAGCAGATCGTCGAACTGGCTGCGATGATCGATCGCAAGCACGGTAAGCTCGTCGATCTCGCCGACACGGTTCGTTGACCAGTGAAGCTGCTCCAGATCGGCGCTGTCGCGGAGGCGATGCGGCCAGTCGTTGCGCGAAAGAAAATGCTCGAGTTCGGTCCAGCTTGCCATCGCAGGCGCGCAGCCATGGCGCGACACGACGATCGCGCCGCACGCATTGCCCCATTCACAGCAGATCGACAGCGGCTCGTCGCGGAGCCATCCGCGCAGGAAGCCCGCCATGAACGCATCGCCCGCGCCGAGCACATTGAACACCTCGATCGCGAAGCCCCGACCGACGATACCCTCGTCGAGACTGTCGGGGATCGCGCCATCGAAGGCCGCGCATCCCAGCGCGCCGCGCTTACAGACGAGGAGCGCGCCGGTCGCGTCACGGATCGTGCGGAGCGCCGCAATCGTGTCGGTCGTCCCGCCGAGAATGTGGATTTCCTCCTCGGTGCCCACGACGAGATCGACGAGCGGCAGGACATCCTGCAACGCGCGCGTTACGTCTTCATTGGCGATGAACCGGTCCTCGCCATTGTCCTTTCCGGCAAGTCCCCACAGCACGGGGCGATAGTCGATGTCGAAAATGACGCGGCCACCTTTCGCCTTCATCAGCCGTGCCGCCTTCAGGCTCGCTGCGCGAACCCCGGGCTGCGACAAATGCGTGCCGTTGATCAACAGCGCACCGGCGCGCTCGATGAAGGTCGCATCGATATCGGCTTCATCAAGTGCCATGTCGGCGCAGTCTTCACGGTAAAAGATCAGCGGAAAGCTCTCGGTATCGCGAATGCCGAGGATCACGAGCGCGGTCAGCCGGTCGGTGTCGGTCAGAACGCCGGTGGTCTCGACCCCCTCGCGTTCGAGCTGTTCGCAAATGAAGCGGCCCATATGATCGGCGCCCACTTTCGTGATCAGCCCGGCGCTGAGGCCAAGCCGCGCGGCGCCTACCGCAGTATTGGTCGGGCTGCCGCCGACGTATTTGGCGAACGACAGCATGTCCTCGAGTCGACCGCCGACCTGCTCGCCATAAAGATCGACGCTGGACCGGCCGATGGTGATGAGGTCGAGCGGCCCCGATTTTCGATGGCTCTTGTGTGACATGGGTGAAACGCCTCTCCGTTACTGGAATGCATATTCCACCAATTTCAATTATGCAAGAAACGTTTCATATTGCGTCAGCTGGCTTCGGAACGTCGGCTCGCCTCAAAGGCATAATTGATGACGAGCGCTTGCGCGAGGCACATCGAAGCCGAGAGCGAGCGGAATTTGCGCACCTCGGATTCGCGCACCAGAAGCACATGGTCTGCTGGCGTCGCGATCGGGCTCACCAGACTGTCGCTGATCGCAAGAATCCGGCAACCGCGCTCCGCGGCTTCGTTGACGATCGAGACCGTCTCTTCCGAATAGGGATGGAAACTCACCGCGACCAACAGGTCGCCTGCGCCGATCGCCTGAAGTTGCTGGCGCGCCAGCCCCCCGACGCCGTCGATGAAAAAAGCACGCTTTTCGGCCTGGAGGAGCGAGTAAGCGAGATAGGAGGCGACGGGAAAAGAGCGCCGGAAGCCGACGACCCCAACAGCGCCCGCATCGGCGATCGCATCAACTGCCGCCTTAAGGTCGGCAACCTCAGTCGTCTGCAATAGATTGTTGAGCGCGAGCACATTGCCCTCGACAAATTCGGCGAGCAGATCGTCGGCTTCAACCGCCTCATCGTCGGCGGCGCGGCCGAGTTGGCGTACCCGATCGGCATAACCGAGCGCGGCGTTGTTGCTAATCAGCCCGTCGCGGAACAGCCGCTGCATCTGGCTCGCGCCTTCATAGCCGAACGCCTGCGCAAAGCGGACGATCGCGGAAGGCTGAACACCGCTCCGTTCAGCGATGACCGCCAGCGTCTCGAGCGCAAAGTCGTTGGGGTGGTCCAAAATGTGCCGCCCGATCTGCTGCATCCTTTTGCTGAGATCGCTGTAGCGCGCGAGGATCACGACGCGCAGCTCTTCTGCGCTCGCTGGAACATTGGTCATAAATCACCCTCCCCGGTTCGAATTTCGCCGGTTTCACATTTGGAATATCTATTACCAAAATAGAATGCAATGGCGCCGCGCCAAATTCGTAGATTTTAGAATTTTTGTTCCAAACGCTTGCCGCTCGTGCCACAACAGGCTCGACAGGACCACGCGCGCCATCCAGCGCCAACGCGCTATGAAACATAATTTCCATAATAGTTATTGACAGAATATTTGTTGTGCTCGACATAAGCGGGGTGGAAATGGCGGGCGCGAGACCGCGCCGCTGACAGCGTGGGTTGAGGATCGTTATGACATCGCAAAATGCACCGGCTTCGATCGAAAGCGCGCCTATTGGAGACGCTGGCGTTGCACGCGATGCGCTGGAGCGGCTAGACGCCAGCTTCGGCGAGCGCGTCAAGGCCGGGCGGATGGCGGGCATCGTCTATGCGGTTGCACGCCACGGCTGTCTCGTCCACCAAAGCGCGATCGGCCATGCCGATGTCGACACCGGCCGCGCAATGGGACCTGACACCGTCTTCCGTCTTGCCTCGATGACGAAGCCCGTGACGGCGATCGCGCTGATGATGCTCCACGAAGAGGGCCGGTTCGCGCTCGACGATCCGCTATCGAATTACCTTCCCGCTTTCGCCGACATCAAGGTGCTGCGCGCGCTCGACGCAGCGCCCGACGATGTTGTCGATCTCGATCGCCCGATCACGATCCGCCATATCCTTCAGCACAGCGCGGGGCTCGGGCTAGGCCTCGGAATCGGCCTCACCGGCGAGGCGCTGCTCGCCGAAATCGATGTGTACAACCCCGGCCACTCGCTGGCTGACGATGTCGACAATGTCGCGAAGGTCCCACTCGTCTATCAGCCGGGCACGATCTGGAATTACAGCCTCGCCCCCGACATTCAGGCACGGCTGGTCGAGATATTGAGCGGCGAAAGCTTTGCCGACTTCATTCAGAAACGCATTTTCGATCCGCTCGGGATGGTTGATACCAGCTTTGCGGTTCGCGATGACATGGCCGGGCGCGTGGCGAGCGTCTATTGGCGCGAGGGCGACACGCTGACCCGCTGGCGCGAGGGCCATATGCCGCCGCTGCCGCCGATCATCTCGAAATGGCCGCAGCCTTTCTTCAATCTCGACAATCTGGAGGTCGTCAGCGAACGCGGCAGCTTCGGGCTTTATTCGACGGTCGGCGATTATCTGCGCTTTGCGCAGATGCTTTTGAACGGCGGCGAGCTTGATGGAGTCCGGATCATCGGCGCTGACACGCTGGACCTGATGATCGCCGATAGCGTCGGCGATTTGCCGCTGATGTGGCCAGTCCAGGGGCTTGGCTTCGGGCTCGGCTTTGCCGTGCTTCGCGACCCGGCAGCAGCGGGATACGCCGGAACGCCCGGCATGTTTCACTGGGACGGCGCGCTCGGCACCGTCATGTGGGTCGATCGCGCGCGCGATCTCGTCGTCGTCGGCATGGCGCAGCACCTTCTGATCGAAGAGTTAACCCCCGACGCGCTCGGCGCCGAACTCCGCAATCATATCTACCCCGCGCTGCGCGGCTGATGGCGTCCCCCGCCCCTGTCGCCGAACCGCGGACCAAAAACGGGCCTTCGGGGCACGCCCCTTACAAAAAGCTGCTCTTCTGGCTGCTACCCGCCGCAACCGCAAACTATGCGCTCTTTCAGGGCCTTCAGGCGATCATCCTGCCGCATCAGATCGAGCTTATCGACCCCGCCGAGAAGGTAGCAAACCTCGGGTTCATCACCGCGCTCTCGGGGATTACCGCCGTCGCGGGGCTCCTCGCCGGCGGTGCGATCTCGGACCGCACGGTCAGCCGGTGGGGCAAGCGCACTCCGTCGCTCGTCCTTGCCGCGGTAGCTAGCGCCCTCGTCATGACGCTGATGGCCGGGGCGAACACGGTCGTCACGCTCGCCATCTTCGCCTGCGCGCTCTGGTTTTTCGCCAACTATTATCAGGCGGTGATGACCGCGATCCTGCCCGACCGCGTGCCGCTGGAACATCGCGGAATCGGTGCGTCGATCCTTGCTCTCGGCGTTCCGCTCGGCGTCCTTGTCGGAGTGAACATCGCCGCGCAGACAAACCAGCACGCGGGCTATCTGACCCTCGCCGGGCTGTTGGTCGTCACCACCCTCTTTTTCGCCGCGCTTGTTCGTGAGCCGCCCTCGGTCCGTGCCGCTCCGCGCCCCCGAGTCGCCATGGCCAGGCGCCTGTCCGCCTTCTTCAGCGGGTTCCGCTACCGCGATTTCAACCTCGCCTTCATCGGGCGCGCACTGATGTTTTTCGCGATCTTCAGCGTGACCGGTTACACCTATTATATCCTTCAGGATTATGTCGGCGCCGCGAACCTGCCCGGCGGAAATGTCCAGACTGCGGTCAGCATCATGATCTCAGTGCAGATGATCGCCTGTATGATCAGCACGGCAGCGAGCGGATGGCTGGTCGACCGATTCAAATGCCCCAAGCGTCTCGTCGTCATCGCCTCGCTCGGCATGGCGGCGGCGATGATGATCCCGCTGTTCAGTGCGTCCTGGCCTGCAATGGTCGCCATGCAGACGCTCGTCGGTCTATTTTTCGGCGCCTATATGGCGATTGACCTGGCGCTGATGACGATGGTGCTTCCCGATCCCGACGCCGAGGGCCGCGACATGGCGATCCTCGCGGTCGCCGTCTCGGGGCCGCAGATATTCTCGCCCGCCGCCGCCGCGGGGATCATCGCGCAGTTCGGCTATTCCGCGCTGTTCGGGACGGGCGCCGCCTTCGCCGTCCTCGGCGGGATCGCAGTCCTCTATATCAAGAGCGTCCGCTGACGCCGACGCAGCAAAAGGAATTCCCGATGCCGTACACCGAAAACGGAGCCCCCCGCATCTATTTCGAGACGCGCGGCGACCCGGGCAATCCCCCGCTTGTCCTGATCGAGGGTCTCGGCGCGCAGATGGTCGGCTGGCCCGAAGGATTCCTCAATCGCCTCGTCGATCGCGGCCTTTATGTCATCACACTCGACAACCGCGACGTCGGCCTGTCCGAGATGATGGGCGCCCCCGATGATGTGTCAGTCGCCTACTCGCTCTCCGACATGGCAGGTGACGTCTGCCGCGTCCTCGATACGCTCGGCCTTGCGGCGGCGCATATCGCGGGCCAGTCGATGGGCGGCGCGATCGCGCAGACGCTCGGCATCGAGAGGCCCGCGCGGGTCCTCTCGCTCACGCTGATCTATACTGCAGCCGTTTTCGACGCGACTGTAATTACCGAAGAGGCGCTGGGCCGGAAGGATCTTGTTCCCCCTGCCAATCTGACGCGCGACGAAGCAATTGCGTCCTATGTCGACAGCCAGCGTCCCTGCGCCTCGACAATCTATCCGTTCGACGAGTCGCGCGTCGCCGAGACGGGCGCGCGCAGCTTCGACCGCGCGTACCGCCCCGACGGCATCGTGCGCCAGACTTCCGCGGTGATGAGCTCACCCGACAGGCGCCCTGCCCTCGCCGCCGTCACGGTGCCGACGGCAATCATCCACGGCCGCGCCGACCGGTTGATCAAGGAAGAAGCGAGCATCGAGATGGCGACGATCATCAAGGGCGCCGAACTTCATCTCTACCCCGGCATGGGCCATGTCGTTGCCGAGCCGCTCTGGGAAGATTTTGTTGCGATCATCGCGCGCACCATCAGGCGCGCCTGAGACCGACGTTTAGCCGACTGGCGGAACGTCTTCGGCCTGCCCTGAAAGAAGCGACGCCCTTGCCGCAGTCGCCAGCGCGAGCGCCGCGACGCCGTCCCTGAACGTCACAAGCGGCTGCGCCCGCCCTGCCAGCACATCGGCAAAATGCGCGATTTCGTGTCGGAACGCTGCAGCGTAGCGTTCGAGGAAAAAGTTCTGGAACATCGCGCCCTGCGGCCCGCTCTCGCTCCACACCTGGACCGTCGTCTCGCTCATATTGCCTGCGGTCACCATGCCCCCCGCGCAAAACGCCTCGATGCGCTGGTCATAGCCGAAGCCGCTGCGCCGGCTGTTCGCGATCACGCATAATTTGCCCGTCGCGGTCTTGAGCAGGATTCGCGCGGTATCGATGTCGCCCGCCTCGCCAATCGCGGGATCGACGAGGCTGCTCCCCCAGGCGAAAACCTCGGACACCTCTTCACCCAGCAGGAAGCGGGCCATGTCGAAGTCATGGATCGTCATGTCGGCGAACAGTCCGCCTGACGTGCGCACATAGCTTACCGGCGGCGGCGCGGGATCGTTGCTGGTGATCTGCAAAGTCTCGAGCGCGCCAAGCCCGGCACTACCGATTTTCGCCTTCAGCGCCGCGAAATTGGGATCGAAGCGCCGGTTAAAACCGACGAATATACGGGCAGCATCGAGCTTCGCGGCCGCAGCAAGCGCGCGCTTCAGGTCTAGATCGACGGGCTTTTCGCAAAAGACATATTTGCCCGCATCATGCGCGCGGACGGTCAGGTCGAGATGCGTGTCGGTGCTCGTCGCGACGAGTATCGCGTCGACCGACGCGTCGCCAAGGACGCTCTCGACGTCGCTCGCAGCAGCGCCGTGCGCGTCCGCAAGCGCCGCCGCTGCGCCTGCATCGACATCGACGACGTGCGAGAGCGTGAGGCCTGGGTGCGCCGAAATATTGGCGGCGTGGATCTTCCCGATCCGTCCCGCCCCGAACAGCGCAATTTTGAACATCCCGGCGTCCCTATCTGTGGTTTGTGCGATGGCGGACGCCCCGGCGTGGAGCAATCCGCCTTCATTTAAAACTCGGCCGAGGCGCTGAGGCCGAAGGTGCGGACCGAGTTATAGCCCCACGTCTGGTTCGTCGAGTTCAGACCGAGCAGCTGACCGTCGATATTGTCCGTACCGATGAAAGTCGGATAGCGTTTGTCGGTGCAGTTCTTGCAGAACAGCGACAAGCGAAAGCGTTCGTCGATCGTCACGCCCATGGATGCATCGAAGATGTCGATCGCGCCGAGCCGCGTCTGCGGATTCGCGTTGCTGTTGAAGTTGATCGACGAGCGATGATACCAGCTGCCCGACAGATTGAACGTTGCGCCGTCCGACACCGGCTGTTCAAAGGC